>CAZFVN010000016.1:0-54924 GCA_964522395.1 uncultured Myxococcales bacterium | reverse complement strand
TTCGTATTTTATCTGGTTGAGTACTTCGTTAGGGCCTTCTTTCTGGCTGATGTTTCGGTCTCGGTCTCAGTTTCGGGAGTTGGCTCGGGCTCCGGCTCAGATTCGGGAGTTGGTTCCGACTCCGGCGCGGGCTCGGATTCGGGAGTTGGTTCAGGTTCAGGGTCAGGTTCAGGTTCGGGGGCCGGCTACGGCGCAGGCTCGGAAGTTGGTTCAGGTTCGGGGGTCGGCTCCGGCGCAGGATCGGGAGTTGGACTAACCTCGGGTTCGGGCTCGGATTCGGTTTTGGGCTCGGGAGTTGGCTCCGGATCTTTCGGAGCGTCGGAATCGGCGTTGGCGAGGGTCCTTACATTCAGTGCGCAAGGCCGGTCACGGGGGTCCAGACCACGGTCGTACTCCACCCTGTCGCCCGATTTCAACTGACCCAGGTCTCCTTTCACCGCACTATGATGGAAGAAGAGTTTCTTACCATTCCAATCTTCCCTCAAGAAGCCCATACGCCCTCTCACATCGACGACAGTTCCCCAGAGAGGACCCTCTGGAGCGGCCGGGGTCTCCTTCGCCGCGGACGGCGTCGGCTTCGGAGGTTCCGCAACAGCAGGGGAAGCAGAGGTGGCTTTCTCTTTCGATTCCGCCCCTTGTGGCCGCCGCAAGAAGAGCCCTCGCACCTGGGGATCATCGAGACCCGCGGTTTCGATGAGGCGTCCCACCGGAAGGGGCAGGGCAACTTCCTCAAGGAGGGAGGGCGAAGTGCGTTCGCGGCGCCCACCACGAGATTGGTCACTAACGTCGAACGCGGGCACCACAACCGCCGCGCCAGCGGCAGCCAACTTCCTGGCCAGAACACAATACGAGGACGCTCCCGCAATAAGAATGACAACATCGAGCTTGCGCAACATCGTGTCTTCCAGCGACTCTACTGCCACCGAGACTTCCAGTGTGCGGTTCACTCTCGCACCACTGACCTCCTGGATCCAGAAACCCTGCCGACGGGCATCGCGCTCAGCCATGTTGGCATTGAATCCGGGCTTTGAATCATTGCCCCGGTTGCAAATATACCGACTGGTTACAACCCTACACGCTCCCAACTCAAGGCCAGCAAAACGCGCATACGCGCTGCGGCAGTGGGCCACCAAACCGGCTAGACTAAGCGGTGCTCCTGCCGCGTGCCGATGCAGGTAATGTGAAAAGACCCGGCCATAGTAGTCCGCATCAACGTAGACGCCGATGGTCGCAGTGTTCATCCCCATAGTTTTGCTCTCCACCCATAAGTCACTCTGAAAATTCTAGATGTGCTCATAGGGAACAGATAGTCCCCAGCACATTTGTTCATCGTAGTGCAGAACGATGCGAGCCGCAAGAGTAGGGGAATTACTCGCTCTTCTTTGTCCGATGCGCCTTCAAATAGAGACCGCCAAAGAGAATCGTGCCAAGGGGCGGAGTGACGTCCTTGGCATCGACGAAGACCGATACCGCGCTCAGCCGCTCATTCTTGCTCCTGCGCAAGGCACGGTCGAGGGGAAAATGGTAGGGCCTCCAGTTGTCGCGAATGCGTTTAATCTTGAAAGTTCGCTTCGACCCGTTACTGCCTTCCAACCGAACGTAGACAGGTGACGCCCCTCCCCGCACCGGGTCGCCCCGCAACCAAATCTCAAGCTCCTTGTATTCGGCCAGGGTGGCGCGTATTGGGACTTCCTCCCGAAACCCCATCAACGCCTCATGCACTCCGTAGCGCTTCGCCTTGGAGACGTGGTAGTGCATATAGAGGTAAGGCTCTCTTCCCTCTGCGGAGATTCTCCAGGCTGTTCCCAGTTCACACTTTCCGCCATCTCTAATGGGCACACGCGGAGCTTCCAGGCTGCTCGTATCAGGAAGCGTGAAGCGGTCGAGGAGCAATACCTTGCTCGACCATTCCGGAACCTGGCGGGAATGCACTCGAATCAGTGCCGTCTCCTGACTACCAGTAGAGGTCTCGCCAAAGAGGACGACTTCCTCGGGCGAAGGCGGGATATCAAGTTCGATCACCTGATCAGGCTCCAACGCACCGGTTTCAAGAATGAACTGGCCAAACCGCTTGACGCGAAAGGAGAGCTTCTCGGCGCGGTTGTGATAGAGCGTACGATCCCACCAGACCGAAATGGGCGATTGAGGACGCTGACCAGGCACCGGGTAGGTGAAAACCACCGAATCCATGAAGGAAGTCTTTTTGATATCAAGGTCGACCTTCTTTGCCAACCTTCCAAATGAGCCATCTACAGTAATCTCTATGGTAATCCCAGACCCCCGGCAATCGGACGGCACTAAATAGACCGCCCGGGCACCTTCCTGCTCGAGAGTACCGTCGCACGGGTCGGCCAGAGTCTTGAAAGAATAGGCGGGAGTTTCGGAAACCATGTGCGGCACCAGCTCCGCTTCGACGACAACTTCTTTGCCGGGCACCGCCATGTCCGGATAGATGCGCAGATGAATTGAGGGAGGGGCCAAAGTGCGCTCAGGGCCATTGGATGGTGGCTCTGGTTTCGCCTTTGGAGCTCCCGCCCCTACGGTCCCACCGTCTCCATCCCCTCGGCAACCGGAAGCGACCGGGGAAATAGAGATCACCAACAGGGCGAGAAGCCAGAGCGGAGAGCGTGTACGGCGACCAAGCATTACGCCTCAATAAGGAAGTTGTGGCGATAAGTTGCCTTGAAATCTCGCTCCACCGCTTGACGGTGAATGAGCGGCGAAAAGAGCAGCCACAGAATGAGCAACACCAGCAACCACCATCGCTGCGTGTGCTTAAGTGCCACCAGAAACGAGGCCCCGTGCCCGGCCAGCCAGGCTAAGGGGACCAGGCAGTAAAGGGCGACTCGACCACCCTGGAAGCTGCTCGTCATATCCACATGATAATAGACCGCAATTCCGAGCAGAAGCCACGCGGCCATCACCGCGAAGAGGCCACGTTCTTTCCTCCATGGCCGCGCGGCAACGCCCATTGCCCAAAAAATCATGGCTGCGAAAGAGACTCGCCCGAAGCCGACCAGCCAATTCCCTATGTTTGCATGGATCGTACCCCACTCGACACTCAGAGTAAGAAAAGGGTCGACCTGCTCCGGGCCCATTCCTATTGTAGCTCCGCGCGCGACCAAGACCGCTACCTGGACCGCCAATGGCCCCCAACAGTCCAACCGGCGCAACTGCTTCCGAGAGGCCAGGACCGGCACCAGGGCGAGCACTGGCAGAGCCAGAACCATCCCTTCGGGACGGGCAAATACGGCAAAGAGGAAAAGCGCTGCCCCAAGCCAGTGGACTCGACCGTCACCAGTCTTCGCATAGGCCACTCCGGCCAACGCCGCGGCGGTAAGCAAACCGAGGAAGGGCACCATAACGGTGATCGTTCCGGCCAACGCTACATGCATCGGCGCGGTGGCAATGACCAGGGCGCCGATCAGCGCGGGCCAGATGCCTGGGATTAGGAGGGTGAGGAGCAAGTAGATACCGGCCACTGTCATGGTTGCGATGACCAGATTCAACGCAGCTACCGTACCGGTACCTACGACGAAGAAGCGGCCCAGCGTATTGAGGAACCAGGCCACTGAGGAGTGAGGCAACTCAGACGACGGCGACCAGATGACGCTCGGGTCGTCGCCGTGAACGAAATATGCCACAATAATGCGTACTGCGAAGCCGTAAGAAACGACTCCAAGAAGCGCCCACCACCAAGCCAGTCGTCGCTTGACAAAAACCCCTTTGAACCCGGGTAGGCCAACAAAGAGGGCGATGAGCAGCAGGACGACGAACAGGTCGCCAAGCAACTCAGCGACGTGGATCTTTCGGGCCACCACGGGAACCCGACGCCCTGCCCCTTCGCTCTCAAGCTCCACCTCGGGCCAGAACGTACCGTCGTCATTCTTCACCACGGCCGCGACGATTGCTGCAATTGACTCAGCCGCATCGGCCCCTTCAGCCAGCAACTGAAAGCTGGGCGACCCGATGGCACCATCTACGTCGATGACTGGGGGGAGCAAATAGAGGGAGCTTTCCAATTCTCCGGATTTCAAGATGAGGCGCACGAAATGTCGGTCGACCTGGATGCCGTCAAAGACAAACCCACCGGGGAGTTCACCATCCATCTCGAACGGTAGCGCCAGAGCTCTAACCTTGCCCTCCATTTCGGGGCTGACCTTGTAGGGGCTCTCAGTTCGTTCCAGGAGTTCCCGGTCCTCCGGTGACAACTCGAAGGCCGGCACCGAAATTGGCAACAACAGGCCGAGGAGCAGAAGGGAGAGTGGAATTATATGCTTGCGGTTCATGGCACCACCTAGGCGAGCCTGGTGAGGACTCGGGACCAGTAGGTTCGCTCGCGCTCGGGCCATCGCTGCGCCATCATTTCGAGGCCGGGCAGCAGCAGTTCAACTGGTCCGATGGGGCGCAGCAGCTTCACCACTCGCTCCACCGCTACGCTGACGTCGGTTCCTATTTCTGCAATCTGCTTCAGTTCCGGAGCGACACCTTCCACGAACGCAAGCTTGCGTGAGAGGGGGAGAGAGTCTGCAAAAGCGGTGGCGTAAGCAGGATACTCGATGTCGGCCCGGGCCAACATCTCCACTTCCCAGCGAGAAAGCAGCTTCCGGATCTGAGCATTGATTGCGCTAACCTGAGCGTTGACTTCGTTGTTGGTTGCCTCCATGCCGAGAGGGGGAACGGCCAATTCGGCGTATGTCTTATTCTTCGGCTCCGTGCCGGAAGGGCGCAAGACGAGCCGAATGCCTCCGGCCAGGGTGAAAACCAGAACATTGCGGGATTCCCGGTCAGTTTCGCTTTTGATCGGGCCGAAAAGGCCATCTTCGTCCTGACGGTCGTAGAACTCGACAACTTTGACGCCGGCAATCGTAGTCGGTGGGGCTGCCCGCAGACTTGCCTGAATAGCTTTTATCCGCTCCAGCCCATCTGCCCCTTCCATGACCACGGATTTGAGGCCCGTCCCGTAGTAGCCGTACTGCTTGTATATGTTTATTAACCTCTGGGCCAACGTTGTCCCCTCACGCAGACAGCGAGAGGCAGCCTCAGCTATGAGCAGCGCGCCGTTGGCAGCATCCTTGTCCCGAATCAGTTCGGTGGCCAAAACGCCATGACTCTCCTCCACAGCCAGCAGGAAATCTGTGGTGCGGGCTGAAAACCCCTCTCCAAATCGCCCCGTCCGTTCGATCTGGTCGAGTACATCCCCGACATACTTGAACCCCACAAGGAGGTTACCAATACATCGAACTCCGTAGGTTTCAGCAAGGCGTTCAATGAGAGCAGTTGTCACCTCGGTCTTGATCACGTAGTTGCTAGGCAAGAGCAAGCCACTCTTCCGCCGAACCGAGAGAATATGGTCCGCCATGAGGATCCCGATCTGATTCCCCGTCAAGCAGTGCCACTCCCGGTCAGTGCCAGGAATTGCTACACCGAGCCGGTCCGCGTCAGGGTCAGTTGCAAGCGCCAAATGGCAACCTGAGCGCTTGGCAGTGGCAATTACTGCTTCCATGGCAGAGGGCACTTCGGGATTCGGCAGGTGGTGAGGTACGTTGGGGAACGCCCCATCGAACTTCGCCTGACTCGGGACCATAACAAGGTCAAATCCCGCCTGCTCAAGTACGGGGGCCGCGTTGGTCGTACCTGTTCCGTGGAGCGGGCTGAACGCGACCTTCGCACCACGGGCATCACCGTCGAGGGAAAGGCTCACGTTAAGATCCCTATAGGCCTGCCGCTGCTCCAACGTAAGAAAGCGCACCAAACCGCGGTCTACTGCCTCCTGGAAGGGAATGGAGTTCGCCTCTCTAATCCCGGAGGCAACTCGTACCAGCTCTTCGTCATGAGGCGGCACCTCCTGACCACCGGCGGCATTATAGAACTTCGCACCATTATCGTCGGGCGGGTTGTGCGAAGCGGAGATATTTAGACCGCCGTGGGATTTCAACTCAAAAATGTGGAAAGAGAGCTCCGGTGTGGAGACAAACGTCTCCTCTTCCGGATCAGCCATATAGACTTGCACGCTATTGGCGGCGTAAACCTGCGCAGCCATCACACATAGTTGCTTCGAGGTCAAATCAGCCAGCGGCCCGAGAAGCTCCTTTGGATATCGGCCTCGCTGGTCCTGGAAATGGCGCACATCTGCTGCCAGGACAACGTGTAGCTGTTCCTGAGGAAAGCGACGAGCGAGGAACTCGCAGTGCCCTTGAACCGAGGTAACCACCGAATATGGGTTTATTCGATTGGGGCCAATGCCGACCGCTCCCCGCCGGCCCCCCGTGCCAAAAGGCAACATCCGATAGAAGCTATCCACCAGAAGGTCATAATCGCCCCCCTCGATCAGTGCCGCAATAGCTGGTCGATAAGCGGCAAAGTCATCTTCGACCAACCACTGTTCCAGATTGGCGAGAGCCGCGTCTTTGAATTGAGCATCTAGCGAAACGGTTCGAAAGCCTTCAGTAGCCTTCGCAATGAGCCTCTGCACGGTGCTTCCTCCTGCGGAAGACGGTTCAACCCTCCAACAGTCGTAAAAGCCATCGGATTTCACGCGTCGGGCGGCGACGATACCGGCTCCAGTCGACTAAATCACTTAGCAACAAACGTCTTATTAAGTCAAGGCGACAGCGTGCTGATATGGTGTTGATCTGCTCTGGCCGATCTGCTAGAGTCTGCCGAGTGCTTTCGGGGGTAGAAATATGGGCGCTCGCGCCTGTCCCCGCCGCCCTGATGCACCGCTGAAGGAGGCCGCCCTGAACCGGTGGAAGGAATATGGGCAGGGTCTACGGACCGCGCTTTCCGCTTCCACAGTCGGATTAGAACTGGCGCTTTCAGTTGGCTTGGGGTATTGGATAGGCGATTCGCTGGACGATTGGCTGGGTACGGAACCCTACCTGATGCTGACCTTGGTGTTGCTGGGGTCGGTTGCAGGGTTTCTCAATCTCTGGCGAGGGTTGCAGCGGATGCGTAGAGACGACAATGAGTAGGCGACTAATGACACGGACGATGGTACTCCAACTTGCGCTGGCCCTGGTGGCCTCTTTCATCGCAATCATCGTCTGGAATCTGGAGACCGCGTTGGCAGTAATGGCCGCAGGGCTCGTCTCGTGTGCGGACCTCGCCGTGATGGGTCTGGCCGCTGCCCGGTTGAGCCAGGAACGGGTCAGGTCAAGGGCCTTCTACACGGTGGTCCTCGGCGTCAAGTTTCCCGCCTTGATCGCAGTTGTCTATCTGCTGGTTGCAATACTGAAGTTGAACGCTCTGGGGCTGATCATCGGATTCTCAACGCTGGTCGTGGCGATTCTCTACGCCGCCCTCAGCTTTCAGAAGTCTCTCGTGGAGGGCGAAAGGGCATGAGTGGAAAGGTCCGGGGAATAATCATAGCCTGCGTGGCTCTGGCGTTGATCGGCATCTCCTTTGCCATCCCTGACATTCGCGGCCACGAGCCCCACCATATGCCCGCGGGCGAGCATTGGTCTCTGCTGGTTCAACTCTTCCCCAGTATCGTCGAGAATGTCCATCACATCGTTGAACCACATAAGACCTACATCGCCGGAGAAAACCCGAGCCGCGTCTCCCATATGTTCATGGCTCTACTGGTCGCGATTATAGCCATCGTGTTTGGCGTCGCGGTAAAGCGCCGTATCAAAGCCAAGGGCAACGATCTCGTACCTGACCGCCGTTTCTCCCCGGTGGTAGTAATGGAGATGCTGGTGGAAGCGGTGCTCTCTTTGATGGAAGGCGTAATGGGCGAAAAGAATGCCCGCCGCTACTTCCCCCTCATTGGGGCATTGGCAGTTTTCATTCTCTTCTCGAACCTGCTGGGAATGATTCCAGGATTTGTCCCGCCCACGGACAGTCTCAGCACGACCCTCGCGTTGGGCACCGTGGTCTTCGTCGCCACCCACTACTTCGGCGTCAGAGAACATGGTCTGGCATACTTCAAACATTTCGTGGGTCCAATTATCAAGTGGTATGCGCTGCCGCTTATGGCGCTGATGCTTGTGATTGAGTTCATCTCCCATCTCGTTCGCCCCTGCTCTCTCGCCGTTCGCCTCATGGGCAATATCATGGGCGACCACAAAGTGCTGTTCATTTTCCTGGGCTTTGGCATTCTGCTCATACCCCTCCCCATAATGGTCCTGGGGCTGGTTGTCGCAGTGGTACAAACCCTGGTTTTCTGTTTGCTTTCTATCGTTTATATTGGACTTGCGATTGAACATGAAGAACATTAATCGCACACAGGGAGGCCTGAAGATGGCTCGAAAGCTTCGCAAATTGTACGCTGGACTGGTTGTGTTTCTGCTGACGACGCTTGCTCCCATGATCGCATTGGCGGGTGAAGCGGTCCAGCAGGACAACGAATGGTCGATGAAGATGTATCTGGCGATAGCCTCAGGCTTCGGCATCGCGCTGGCAGCCTTCGGCGGCGCCATCGCTCAGGGTCGTGCTGCCGCTGCCGCACTGGAAGGCATTGCCCGCAATCCCGGCGCGTCAGGGAAGATCCTGACCCCGATGATTCTGGCTCTGGCGTTGATCGAATCACTGGTCATCTACACGCTAATCATCGCTTTCGTCCTTTCTGGCAAGATCGGTTAGCAGCCTGCCGCGGCGTCGAGCCTCCTGCGGCTCCCGAATCCTTCCCCCAATATATTGCGTTCCGGCGCGTCTTCTGTCATGCTAAGCCTGCCCCGACGGCTGGATCTTACAGGATGCGCTTATGCAACTACTCGGCTCACTGCAGAGTCTTCTCGCTGACCCCAATATGTCGGCTCGTGTGGCACTACTGGCGTTGGCGTGGACCGCGGCCGCCACCCTCGCGCATTTCCTCGCATCTAGCTGGGTCTATATTCGTTTCTCCCGAGCAGGACCAGTTCCGCCCGTTTTGCTTCCCCAGCTACAGGCCAAGTGGGAGCGCGCCATCTTCGGGCTCCGCATCTGGGTCTGGATTCGCCGCATCGGCCTAACCTTGCTCTTCGTCGCGGTGCTCCTGGCCCTCGCAGAATTGGGGCTGCAAGTCAGAGGCCTCTTCGCAGCCGGACCGAGTGGTCCAGATTGGCGCCTCGACCTCGCTGACCACCTCGATCGAGTGATTGCCACCTTGGCCGTTCTCGGCATCGGCGTGGTCCTGAGAATTGTGGTTGGCGGTTTCGCCAATATCATTGCAACTCGGGGCCAGAATTTCGTTACTGCCAGCAACTCTCTGGTCTCTCGGGAAGAGGTCGATCGGGTGCGCAAGTTCCTCGACCGGGTGGAAGAGAATGGTACGGGTTCTATGGAGCCGCCCGGGGAATGAATCGAAAAGAGCGCATAAGAGCCGTGATGGAACGCTTCGTCATGCACCTCTGGATGACGGCCCTCATCATTCTTGGAATTCGCTTCTTCTTACCGGTGCCTCCAGCCGAGGCCCGACGGCCCAACACCGGCCCACATTGGTGCGCCCCCGACGCTCCTGCCACCGCCGCAGAATGTCGTTGGCTCCCAGACGAATTGACCCTAACGATTCCTTCCAAAGAGCAGGCGTCAGCCGCGTTCTACCTGGCCCGCCCTTTCTCCCACGGTCCATGCGGTTTCTTTCCCCAGGAGCTCTCCCGCAGCTTCGCGGATGTGCTCGCCGACTGCGACGCTGAACTGGTCCACGAGGCCGGCAACATCGACCTCTGCAAACCTGGACCCGACAAGGGGCGCGTATACCGGATCCCTGCCGACGAAGCTGGTCCGTGCGCGACCATCGTCGGAGGTCCCTACGGCCCGGATGGGCAGACCATTCCAGGGCGCTCAATCCCGCCGTTCCTCTCCATCTTCCCCGCGCTGGAAGTAACCTCTGAACTCCTCGACTTCGTGGAGTCGCGCAAGCGCTACGATTCGGGATACGAGGCCTTGCGACCACTCGAGGGCAGCGCGTTCGCCGGCTGGCTCCTCTTGCCGTTGCATGGTTTGGACATTCCGGTAGCGAGCTTGCACAACGCTCAGCACCTTTTGACTCGGGCCGCAGCCGCGGTGAATATGCCGCCAGTTCCCAACCCCGTGCTCCTCGACCTGGCGGGGCTCTCGCTCTGTCCAACCGTCGAGGCAATGCCCCGAATTCTGGCCGAGATGGATGCCGTGGGGCTGCGCCCTATCGGTCAGACTACGACCACCCCGGCCACCCCCGCACACTTGCTTCGAATCGTCCCTCTGGCGAGGCAAGGAAAGAATGTCGCCCAGGTTGTTTCGGTGCGACTCACAATGGCCACCGATGAATGTCAGACCCTCCAGTCCTCAAGGCCCACCGAACTCGCCCCTCTGCTTGCCGAGAGTATTACTTTGGCAGACCTCGGAGACGTTCCCACCGCGCTTATGCTTCACCGCACCGATGGCTCAGTCAGTGATGCTGCGATGGCCTCTCTACTGGAAGAGCTCGACGCCCTCGCCCTCGATTTGCTGGTCGCTGTCTTCGGGAAATCTGCGGCTGGACCACTTCGAAGCGGCGCAAACGGGCCACGCATCCTGGACATGGGCGTCGCGGTCCACGAAGACAGTCTCTTTCCCGCTGCTGTAATGCCGCACGGATGGCTGGTTCAATGCTATCAGCCCGCCAACGGCTCAATGACCTGTGTGCCACGCCTGGTGGCCGGCTATTTTGGTGAGGCCTTGCCGGTCGCCGGAGGCGCTTGCAACGCTTGCTCCTTCCTACCTTCCTCCCTCGATGAGGTGCTTCGCCAGCCCTAGCCGGGAACCGGAGAAATGCCATGGATGTTCACCACATCAGCATGTTGGCCACTTTCGGTGGCTATCTTGTCCTTCTGCTAATCATTGGCTATCTGGGGGATCGCAAGCATAGCGGCACCTATGAAGGTTTCGTCTCCGCCGACAAGAGCCTTGGGGCGTGGACGACTGCGCTCTCGTCCGCAGCCAGCTCGGAGAGCGCGTGGGCGATGGTTGGTCTTTCGGGCCTCGGCTTCTATTACGGCCTGCCCGCCATCTGGGCAGCCATCGGATGCATTGTCGGTTTCATTGTCAATGGCCTCTTCATCATGGTTCAACTGCGGCGGGATTCAGAGAAGGTAGGAGCGTTGACGCTCTCTGATTACTTCGAACTGAAGCTCAACGACCGCAGTCGGATGTTACGCATGGTCAGCGCCCTTATCATCACCTTCTTCATGGGAGTCTACGTCGTGGCCCAGTTTGTCGCGGCCGGCCGAATTCTTCAGGAAATGGAGGTCATGGGTCCGGGCACTTCCTATCAGACGGCAGTATTGGTTGGTGCGGCAGTCCTGGGTTTCTACATCTTCCTGGGAGGTTACGCAGCGGTCTGCTGGACGGACTCTATCCAGGGCGTCTTGATGCTCATAGTCATGGTTGCTCTGCCAGTCTATGCACTCTACCTCGGGGGCGGGCCCGCCGAGGTCATGGCATCGCTTGAAGCCCAGGCATCGCTCCACACGAACATCGACTTGCTGGGATGGGGAGTCGGTGGCTTCTTCTTCAGTCAGATGGCCATCGGGATAGGCTATCAAGGAATGCCGCACATGGTCATCCGCTATATCACGGTGAAGGATGAAGAAGCGGCCAGACGCGCCGCGGTCATCTCGGTTGCCTGGGGGGCCATCGCTTTGACCGGATCCGCACTGCTGGGAGTTATCGCGCGGGGGCTCTATCCGCTGGACGCCGCCGGGTGCTCCGTGGCAGGCATGTGTGCGCCGACCCAGAAAGCAGCAGAGGGAATCCTCTCGTTTTTTGCCATGACGAATTTGCACCCAGCCCTGGCGGGACTCGTGCTCGCTGCTATCTCCGCAGCCATCATGTCCACCGCAGATAGCCAACTCATGTATGCCGCTACTGCGCTGGTGAATGACTTCTTCCTCCATTTCACCTCACGGCGGCCTGGAAAACGGCAACTGGTTTGGATGACCAGAGGATCAATTATCGCCATTACCGCCGTTGCCGCCGCTGTGGCAATGCAAGAGGTCAAGGTAATCTACTCATTCGTCCTCTTCGCCTGGGGTGCGCTCGGGTCCGCGTTCACGCCTCTGGTATTGCTCTCCCTCTACTGGAAAGGACTGAATCGGTGGGGGGCGCTAGCCTCGATGTTGGCAGGGCCAGCCACCATTATCGTCTGGCACACGGCAGCCATCAAAGCGGTGCTCGTGGACATTGACCCAACTCTGTACAGTGGAGCGTTTGAGTTGATCCCGGGCTGCATAGTCAGCACTTTGGCTGCCGTCATAGTCAGCATCGCCACTAGAGACCGGGCCTGAAAAAACGAAAGGGCCAACCCCGGAAGGGCCGACCCTCTCTACTTCCAGTTGAGACCCCAAAAGCACAAGGGACCTCGAAGAAATCAGAAGAACTAACTACTTCTTCTCTTCCTTCTTCTCTTCCTTCTTCTCTTCCTTCTTCGTCTCTTCCTTCTTGCCTTCTTCCTTCTTGCCACAGCCGAAGCCGAGAGCACCAAACGCGAAAACAACTGCCAACAACATAGCAAGCTTCTTCATTTCCTTCCCTCCAAAACAATACAAGTCAAACAAAAACCAAAAGCATTACGCTGCCGATATTTGCACAGGTTGTCTGAGCAAGCAAGAAAAATAGGCGCTCCCACCCTACCCACCTCGGTTCATTGCTGGGTTCTTTGGTGTACTATTAAATATGTCATTTATGCTTGCTGGACGAACGGTCACGCGTTACGATGCCTCATGCTCATTAATGGCTAACCTGGTCGGAGGTGAAATCGAACATGAGAACCCAATTTCCCAATCTACTTGCTGTACTTTGCGTCTCCCTGCTCTTGACTGCCGGTTGTAGCTGGTTGGAAGATTCAAAAGAGAGCCAGAGTGGGGCGAAGTTGGGCGAAGGGATCTGCCGTGGAAACTGTCCAAGGTCCTGCTCATCCGACGACGAGTGCGAGACTAACAAGGGACAGATGTGTTGCAATTTCGGCGACGGTGCCACCGCCTGCACAGAACCGCAGGAGTGTCCCAGGTTCTGTGGCGCCGATGACGAATGTAACACTGATAATGGCGAAGCCTGTTGTGAAGTCTCTCTCGCGTCCGACCGGAAGGTTTGCAGCAAGCCGCAAAGCTGTGTCGGCTTCTGCAGCAAGAACGCCGACTGCGGCGAAAACGAGGTCTGCTGCACTACCTACGAGAAGGCCATCTGTGTTGCTCCGGGCGAGTGTCCCGTTGAATGTGGGGCATCCACAGACTGCCAGACCGAGGATGGACAGGTCTGTTGCAAGAACCTGGATGAAGGACTCGCCGCGGTTCTCTCGGTCTCTGCAGTCTGCTACCCCAAGGGCAAGACCTGCTGGCAGAAGTGCACGACATCCAACGACTGCGACACCGACTCAGGAGAGATCTGCTGTGATGGAACGTGTGCTCAAAACTGCCAGAAGAAGTGCGAGAAGAACCAGGATTGTGACATGGGCTCAGGTCAATTGTGTTGCCAGAACGCGGTGGTCGAATCGCCCTGGTGGAGTGGGGCGTCGTCGTTCTTCGACTATAATGACGGCGAGGACTGCTGCAAGTACAGCAACCCCTGCAATTGGGACAATGACGGAGAGTGTGACTGCGGAGGCGAATATGACTGGGACTGGGATGATTGCGCGGGCGGATGGGGCGCGGATACCTACGGTGGGGATTGGTAGGCACCGGGGGCCCAGGCGATCTGGTCCGCACCACCAGAGATGATGACCGTCGGTTGCTACTGTCGGATTCATCCACGGGGGAAGACAATGTTATCAAGAAAGTGGCAGGGACTTCTGGCTGGCGTTGTCTGGCTGATGCTGGGCGGACTCCAATGCGGCTGTTCAGCCGGCAACGGTTCATCGTCGGCCGAGGACAGCCGGCACGCTGGTGGAGATGTCAATCGAGGAAACTGTGAAACCATTACGGCTCAGGGATGTTGCTCCGGAACCATCCTTGTCTGGTGTGACCAGGGGCAACTGAAGGAGGCGAATTGCTCAGACATGGCGGCCTGCGGTTGGAATCCAATGACGGCTGGCTACGACTGTGGCACCGATGGCACCGCCGATCCAACGGGGCAACATCCCATGGCGTGCACGGCTCAACGCACCGTGGATGCTCTGGGGGGTGACAGTTCACTCGTGGACGTCTTGGCAATCGATGGGCTCTGTTCTGCCGATGCGCAATGCCCGGAAGCCGATGGCGCGAACTTGCCAGACGGCTTCGATGAGTTGTTCGATACGCCGGGCCACGACCAGACTTTGCATGAGGATTCTACGACAGACCCTACCTCGCCGAGTTCTCGGGATTCAACACGGGTGGGATACCATTCACCATGAACATGTATAAGGGCCAGGCCATTTTATCCCGAAACATGTGTGACTGGCAAACGCATGACTGCGATTACCTGGTTTGGCAAAACCAACTTGCACCTGAAAACTGTTTGCCTGTCATGTCCTTTGACAATGCGAAGGTGATCGACGGTAAGTTCACGGCAGGCGGCGCGGGCTACACTGTAAAAATGCCTTTCTCGATTCTCTCATTCATGGACTCCCAATCTGACCTATCCATGATGGTGGATGGCTTCATGGCGACAGTTTCGGGGACCCTTATTATGGACGGAAATCACCCATCGGCTTTGGAGCAGGCCATCTTGGGAGTGGCAATACGAAAAGACCAACTTATGGAGTCGGTGGACAATATTCCTGCGGACGCCGAGTTACCGGTTTCCAAGGATATGATCAAGAATCTCCTGGACATGTTTATTTCCGTGGACATGGACTCTGATGGTGATGGGGAATATGATGCGGCATCCCTTGGGGTGCAACACTCCGCCATCGCGGGGAAAATAGCGGGCCTGGCTCCCAACTAGCCACACTTCTCGCACACCTCTTCGTCGCAATTTCACGCGCCATTGCTGGTGCAGAATGATCCTTCGCCTCGCTTCAAGACGACATTCTGCGTGCGGACAGCACAAACGCCTCACCCTTCGTGCCCGCCGTTGACCCGGCCGCCATGCCGATATATCCTAGCGACCAACCGGAGGCAGTCCGTGGAGAATGCGTCTCCCCCCCGTCACCGTTGGTTGACCGCCCTGGGAATAACCCTGCTGGCCACCGCCATTCGTCTGCCCGGACTAGCCTCCAAGCCCTTCTGGATTGCTGAGGTGCAGGAGTTTGCTTACGCCCATCGGCCAGGATTCTTCGCCAACCCCGAGTTCTCCGCGGGGGATTTCGTGGGATACTTCTACCACTCCCTGTGCCATCTGGTAGGGCTCCCTCCAATACCTGTCGTCGTAAGGGCTCCAGCTCTGCTGCTAGGAAGCCTGCTGCCAGCCTTACTGTACTATCTGATGCAGCGACGTGGCTACGGTCGTGCCGGGCTCCTCGCAGCACTCTTTCTTGCCCTTAGCTTACCGGCTCTGCAACTGAGCCAGGAGGGTCGGCTCTACGCGGCCCTTTCTACTTCCCTGGCCCTGGGCCTCCTAACGCAGTGGCTAGGGGCCCCCGGTTCCCGTAGGACCTGGCTCCTTCTCGGCCTTTGGGATGGTCTGGCTCTGGCCTCACACCCCTATGCCGCCTTCTGGATTCTGGTCAGATGGGTGGCTGCGGGAGCTGCTGGACCCAAGTGGCGCAGAAGCTTCTCGTTCCCTCGCATTGGACGCTATCTACCTGTTCCCACGTTTGCCCTCGGACTCCAGCTCTTCCTGGTGGCTGCTGCCGCAGCGCGTTTTCGCACCATTCACACCCACTTCTCACTCCAACCGTACCCGCCTGACTTTCCCTTCGCCGCGGAACTGTTTGGCCACCTTGGAGCCGGCGCTGGCCTCCCGGCTGCCCTCTTTGGCTTCCTCGCCGTTGCCGGGGCCTACGCACTCTCACTCAAAGATCGAGCCGGTGCAATCCTCCTCACTTCGGTGGGGTTTCTCGCACCACTGCTCACGCTATCGGCAATTTGGTTGGCCAGGTCCCGGTTCGGATTCGTTCATCTATTCCCTGCTGCGATTCCCCTCTACCTGCTTGCCGCATTTGCCTTCGTCCATGGCTGGCAGGCGGCGCGGGAGGGGCGACTCTATCGCCTGCTGCTCGGGGTCCTTTTGCTCTCCGCTCTGCTTCGAATGGGGTGGTTGGACTGCCGCTACCACCAGCGGACTACGCGCCTGGAAATGGGGGCCGATGTTGCAGCCGCCTGTTCCGCTCTAGCCACTAAGGCCACGGCTGGAGATATCGTCATTACATCATACGATAAGTACTTCACCCTCTTTGCGTGGTATTGCGGTCCTGTGCTCGCACCTGATGTGACCATTGCCGCAGATAACGTCCCGGCCAGCCAATTCGTGCGCGCCTTCAACCATCTTGCCGCCGATGGCTCACCGGGGCCTTTGCCCCTTGACCGCGTGCAGGACCTGGCCGAGCTGACATCGCTGCAGGAGGGTGCGACCGTCTTCCTTATGGTCCCGTACTTTGAAGATATTGAGGGCCGCTACAGTGAGTCTTTGGGATGGTATGACTTGACCAGCGCCTACGGACGTGCGGTCGGTCCGACAGATGCCGAACTCGTGGGCTGGGAAGCAGAGGAGTTCCCGCTCCTGAAGTTGCTCCATCTGAAAGTGGAAGCCGGGATGCGAGTGGGGGAACTACGCCAGGCGGTGCAGCACATCCAAGCCGCGAAACGGTCTTGGTTCTAGGCGCTTTACAACCAGCAGCTATTTATTCTTGTGACGCTGCATCTTCTTGCGTTTCCGATACTTATGCTTCGAAATCTTACGCCTGCGCCACTTCTTCACGCTGCCCATGTAGTGCCTCCCAATGGCCTTTCGTTGTCGGTTCCACCCTTACGCTCCTAAACACGCCCCGGCAGTCGCTGCGGCGGTGAAGCGGTGCCCTACCCTACAGAAAGTAGGTTCGAGTGTAAAGTATTATTTTGCAGTGATTCTTTGGCTGGAAAGGTGCTTCAAACGAAGGTGAAGAATCTACTTGGCTTCTTCTTTCTTCTCTTCCTTCTTTTCGCCCTTCTTGGCTTCGGCTGCCTTCTTGACTGCCTCTTCCATGCAAGTGCCGATGCCCTTCATATCGGTCTTTTCGATCATGCAATTGGCGGCGCCGTCGGCGGCCTCGGCAGGTAGGCTCTTGAAGCCTTCCACGCAGCTCTTCATAGCGGCGTCGAGTTCTTCCTTGGTCGGCTCTTTCTTCTCGCCTTCTTTGCCCGCTTCCTTCTTAGCTACGTCAAACGCATGGCTGCAGGCCTTCTCCCACAACTTCTCGCCCTTCGCTGCACAGCCGCTGAAAGCCAAACTTGCTACGAACGCAATCACGATAAGCCCAACGATCTTTCTCATCTTCCTTCCTCCTGAGTGAGTTGCAAACTCGATTTCATGTGCAGGGGCGAGTTTCCATCAAAGGAAATGGGGTGTCAAGGGAAAAGGGGGAGGCCTAGAACCAGTCGTTGGGCTTGGTTGGGTCGAAGTCGGCTTCGGGGTCCATCTTCTGCTCCGCCGAAGGTCGTACAGCCGCACGTGAGGGGACCGACACGGTTTCCTGCTGAGGTATCGGTGGAGGCGTCGTCGTCTGCTGGCTACGCAAGTTCCGGTCCCGTCCGAGCATTTGCCGGTTAGACGGCGCGGGCTGCTGAACTTGCTGCTGAGCGCTCAACATGCCCTGGGGGCGTGACCGCTGCCAGTGAGTACCCGGAGCGGCGGAATCCTGCTGAACGCCAGCCGCCATCTCACTCTCAAGGTCCCGGCCAAACTCCTTGTCTACATCGAAGCCGGTGGCGATTACGGTCAGCTTGATGCGCTCGGTCAGATTCTGATCGATGACGCACCCCATGATTATCTCCGCGGCATCATCAGCGGCCCGCTGGATGAGGCTCATCGCTTCATTCAGCTCCTGAATCTTGAGGTCCGGACCGGCGGTGATGTTCACCAGCACGCCCGTGGCACCGTCGATGCTGGTCTCTTCCAACAGCGCCGAAGTCATTGCGCGTTGAGCGGCCTGGGCAGCGCGCCCCTCGCCCGTCCCTTCGCCCATGCCCATGATCGCCTTGCCCTTCTTGGTCATGATCCTCTTAGCGTCGGCGAAATCGACATTGATGAGTCCCGGCAGCACGATGAGATCGCTGATGGACTTCACAGCATCACGGAGGACGTTGTCGGCCAATCCAAACGCATCCAACAGCCCCATCGGCTCGTTGTTCGTTTCCAACATGCGATCATTAGGAATCACGATGAGGGAATCGACGTGGCGGGAGAGCTCCGCAATGCCACCGTCGGCATTGCGCATTCGGGGGTATCCTTCGAAGGTGAAAGGCTTGGTTACAACGCCAACTGTCAGTGCACCAGCTTCCCGAGCCGCGTCGGCAATCACCGGCGCGGCACCCGTCCCGGTTCCACCACCCATGCCGGCGGTGACGAATACCATGTCATACTCCTTGACCATGTCGTGTAGCGCTTGCTTGTCCTCGAGTGCGGCCTCCCGTCCTTTCACCGGATTCGCTCCAGCACCAAGGCCGCGGGTGAGACGCTGTCCCAACTGCAGAACATGGTCAGCTTTGCTGGCGTCCAACGCCTGTCGGTCTGTGTTGGCTGCCACGAAGTGCACACCTTCAAGCCCCGCTGTCACCATGTTGTTCACTGCATTGCCGCCGCCACCGCCTGCACCGACCACGACAATACGCGCTTTGTTGCTGCTCATTTCTTCGTCCATTCTGATTGCTACCATTGTCTTCCTCCTTGCCTCGTGTCTTTAGTCGTTCCGCTCGCTGAATATCAATCAACAAATGCTTCAATCACCCACTCTTTGAATCGGTAGTACCACGGCGTCCTGGTGGCCGGCGCATTGCTCGGCTCCATAACGTGCTGGTCCCGCGCTGCCAACTTCACCATGCCTACGGCCACCGCATACGTGGGGTCGTGGACGGCGTTGGTAACGCCACCGAATCCAGCCTCAGACTCCCGCATTTCACCTGCCCTCACGGGGATTCCGAGAATCTGCTCTGCCAACTCATCAATTCCCGTCATCCGCGCCGTGCCGCCGGTCACCACCAGGCCAGACGAGACGTGCTCTTCATGGCCTGCGCGCCTCACCTGCTCACCAATGCTGGTGAAGATCTCTTCCAACCCGGGCTCAATTACTTCGGCCAGATAGCTGCGCTTCTTCTGCTGCGGCTTGCGACCGCCGACTGCGGGAACCTCGATGGTATCGTCTTCATCTACCAGTTGGCTCATTGCACAACCATACTTCACCTTCATCTGCTCTGCTTCGCCGCGGGGGGAGCGCAAGGCGACGGCGATCTCATCAGAAATGAGCTTACCTCCAATATTCACCACACCAGTCTGGATGACGCCGCCATTGAACCAGACGGAGAAATCCGTGGTGCCAGCGCCGATGTCCGCCAGAATCACACCGAGCTCCTTTTCGTCGGGGTGAAGCATGGTTTCGGCCGCTGCCAGGGGCGAGAAGATGAGGCCCGCTACTTTGATGCCCTCCCGATTGCAGCAGGTGATGATATTGTCCATCGCCGTCTTGGCGGCCGTGATCATATGCACCTTGGCCTCAAGTCGGACACCAGCAATCCCCAGAGGGCTTGCGAGTTCGTGGATATCGTCCACCGCGTACTCAACCGGCAGCACATGCACGCAATCACGTCCTTCTGTAATGCGCACAGCACGAGCAGCTTTCAGCACCCGAGCCACGTCGTCATGGCGGACTTCATTGTTCCGCACCGCGACAACGCCGCTGAGATTCCGGCCCGCAATGTGGCTGCCGGTAATTGAGCAATAGGCCTCCTGCACCTCGCGCCCGGCCATCAACTCTGCCGCCTCCACCGCACCCCGGATGGCGCTCACCGTGCTCTCGATGTTGATCACGACGCCCCGTTTCAGTCCGGTGGATTTGGACTTGCCGACACCGATGATGTCCAGGCCGGCCTCCGTTGGCTCTGCAATCACACATCGCACCGCATCCGTTCCGATGTCGATTGCCGTTAACATGCTACTTCGTCTTCCTCTTGCCATTGCTTCCCCCTAGCTACGATCCTTCGTTATCTTCATCTTCATTCTCTCTTCAGGGCAGCATCTCCAGGTTTGCAGCGGGGATGGTAGTCACCGCGCGCCGGGAGTCGAATTGGATGGTGCTGCCACCAACCGCCACCTTCCATGGGTGCTTTTCATTATCCAGTCTAATTTCAGATACACTGGAGCCATTGCGCGCCAGATGAGCAAGCACTTCCCCTAGCCGCCGCAACCTGGCCGGGTAGTCGCCCATGCCGAGAACGAATTGTTGCCGGCCAGACCCTACCAACGTGACCCCTGTTACTTCATCATAATGAGCCTCTGTCACCGGATAGTACGCATCCAAACCCAGCGCCTTGTACTCCCGAACGACAGCCATGATCTCGCTCAACGTCAGGCGCACCCGGCGCTCCTGGCCCATCTTCACCAGGCGAGTGGCCTCAAGGCCCGCAATCACCAACAAATCGCCGTCATATTCGGCCGCGCTCATCTCCTTGAAAAGAGTTCCTTCCTTGTCGACCAGGAAGGTCCGCTCATCCACCAGCACCGCGGCCGGAACCCGCTCCTCGATGGTGATGGTGAGCCGGTCGGGCAGGTGCCTTACAACGTCTACCTTCCGGACCCACGGGTGCCAGCGCAAGCGCTCAGCAACAGCATCCTGGTCGAGCTGTAGCAGATTCTGCCCCGGCGTGACGTTCGCAGACCGTCGAATCTCATCGGCTGCTAGACGCTGACAGCCAACCACCTCAATGGTTTGCAAGGAGAGGTGGGGGGAGGTCATGAGATCCACGTAGAGTTCATACCCAAAGACCGGCAGGGCCGCGGTGGCGGCCGCGATCAGCGCGTAGGGCACGAATCTCACGATGTTGCGCAGTAGTGGAGCAGTATTCGCTTTTACTTTGGTCCCCAGGGTCTTCTGGCTACTACGCCGCCGCCGTCGCGGCGACCGGGAGGCGGCCGCCATTGATGGCTTGGTGGTGGTGCGACGGCGCAAGCCCAAGAACCCCCAGAGTTTGCTGCGCAGCTTCCTCATGAAATCCTCCGTAGCTGCTCCAAAACATTGGCTGCTGCGTCCACCCGCCCCAAACGACGGGCACTTCTCGCCATGGTGTCCAGGAGGTCGCCGCCATCGAACAATCCCTCGAGATCCTTTGCGAAGATCTCCTGGTTGAAGGAATGCTGTTCGTGCATAAACGCGGCCTCAGCTCTAACCATGACCAGCGCGTTCCAATACTGGTGGTTGTCCGTCGCATACGGAAACGGGACCAGCAGTGCGGGAACACCAACTGCCGTGAGTTCCGCCACAGTCGTGGCACCGGCGCGGCCGACAACGAGATCTGCCCGGGTGAGCAGCCCGGCCATATCATCGACATACTCCACTATTTGCGCCTGTGCCCCCAGCTTCGCATATGCCTCTCTCGCCTCATCCGCTCTCCCACGCCCGGTTTGGTGGATAATGGTGATGGCAGGGCGCCCCTTTGCAAAGGAGGCCAATGACCGGGCAATGGTCTGGTTGAGGAAGAGTGCACCTTGGGAACCGCCGAGGACTACTATGGTGAACGTTCCATCGGCCACCCGACCAGCCCGTAGCTTCCGTGCTTCCGCTATGGTGCGACGAGTCGGGTTGCCGGTGACCACGACTTTCTGCGATGGCAGATAGCCGGAACTCATGGCAAAGGAAACACAGATCTTGCGAGCGAATCGGGAGAGGAAGCGGTTAGTCGTCCCGGGAATCGTGTTCTGCTCGCAAAGGGCAGTGGGGATGCCGCTCAGGGAACCGGCTATCAGGGAGGGGGCCGAAGCGTAACCGCCCAAACCTACAACTGCGTCGGCACCGAACTCTCGCAACAGCTTTCGCGCGCGAGGGATAGAGAGCCCCAAACCAGCCAGGCCGGTCATGCGGGTACCGAGCTTCATTCCCCGAACCCGGCCCACGGTGAGCGTCTTAAGTTCAAAACCAGCGGCGGGGACTAGAGTACTTTCAAGGCCGCGGCGCGCACCGATGAAGAGTATCTTGCGCGCAAAACCTGATTCCAGAGCGCACTCGGCGACGCCGATTCCCGGATAGATGTGACCTCCAGTGCCCCCTGCTGTGATAACCAGGTTCATGCAGTCTCCTTGACCAGGACTTCCACTTCAGAAGCAGGAACTCTGATATCGAGAGCTGCCTTCTCCCGCACAAGGCGAGGGAAGGTGCGCGATGCATTGAGAATGATCCCCGCGCACATACACATGACGACCATGCTGGAACCGCCCATGGAGACAAAAGGAAGGGTCAGACCCTTGGTTGGCAAGACACCCGTCGTGACGCCAACATTGATGCCCGCCTGCATCACCACAAGCATGGTGGCTCCAAAGACAAGGAAGCGTGCAAAGTGGTCGCGAATGCTTGCCGCGAGGTTCATCCCCCGCCACAGGATGTAGGCGAAGAATGCTATGACCAGGAAAGTGCCAATGAAGCCCAATTCCTCGCCAATTACCGCAAATATGAAGTCCGTCTCGCCTTCGGGGACGTACCCTGCAATATTCTGTTGGCCACTGCCCAAACCCTCTCCAAAAAAGCCGCCAGCGCCAATGCTGATTTTCGAGTTGATAAGCTGGTAGGCATCACTTTCGGCAAATGCCTCAGGATTCAACCAGGCCGCAACCCGCCGCATCTTCTCCCCGCTGGAGATGACGAAGATAGTAACCAGGACGAGTCCGCCGCCCATTACCATTCCGATGTGCTTGAATCTGGTTCCCGCTACGTGGAGCAGGAAGAGCATCACAGCGCCGAGGATAATGGTGGAACCAAGGTCCGGCTGCGCCATGTAGAGCCAAACAAATGCCGCCGCCACGACCAGGTGCGGGATGACCCCAATGGAGAAGCGGGTAACAATATCTCGCTTCCGCGCCAGGCTGTAACTCATCCACATGACAAAAGCCAGCTTCACAAATTCACCGGGCTGAACCGAGATGGCCCCGAGGTCGAACCAGCGTACCGCACCGAGACGCTCCCTGCCGAACCAGAGAACACCGAGCATCGCTATTCCACCAATCACAATCGCGGGAATGGCAAGCTTGCGGTAGAGCCAGAAGGGCACGAAGCTCGCCACGGTCAATGCCACCAGGCCAGCTCCGACAAACATCAACTGCCGCTCCAGGAAGTACATTCCGTTGCCCTGCGTCCGCCCGAGCATGTGCGGTGCGGTGGCGGAGTAAACTGTGGCGCTGTAGACCATCACCAGCCCGAGCCCCATGAGCAGCAGGGTGACCAGCATCACGCCATGTTCTACCCTCGGTTTTCTCTCTACCGCACCGTACTCCATTTCCCTACCTCAACTTCAGCGATGCCAGAGCGATTAGCCCGAGCAACACGGAGACAATCCAGAAACGAGTGATGATCTTCGGCTCGCTGAGACCCTTGAGCTCGTAGTGATGATGAATGGGGGCCATGCGAAAAACCCGCTTCCCGGTCAACTTGAATGAAACTGTCTGCGTTACAACCGAGACAACTTCCAGCACGAAAATGCCGCAGATGACCAGGCTTAGAAGTTCGTTCTTGGTGAATACTGCGAAGCAGCCCAGGGCACCGCCCAAACTCAAGGAGCCTACATCGCCCATGAAGATTGAAGCGGGAAAGCTATTGTACCAGAGGAAGCCGAAGCCCGCACCGATAAGGGCCCCGGCAATGATGGCCAGCTCGCCGCTGCCCTCGATGCTGGGTATCAGGAGGTACTTTGAGAGTGAAAACCCGGCCAGAGTTGCCCCGGCCACATATGCCAACACCAGGTAGACGGCCGATGCGGAGATGGTCGGTAGAATCGCCAGCCCATCGAGTCCGTCGGTCAGATTCACGGCGTTGGAGTACCCGGTAACTACCACCGAAGCAAAGAGAACGTAGAGCCAGGTGGGCAACTCAAGGTAGTATCGGTCCGCTCTAAAGAAGGGGAAGTAGAGTTTGGTTTCGAATCCTGCATCGGGTGCGATCACATAGAAGAAGAAGGCGAACATCCCAATGGAAAGCAGGAACTGCCAGAAGAGTTTGGTCTTCCCCCTCACCCCGTTTGCACCGCCCCGAACCAGCTTCAGGCGGTCATCGATGAAACCGAGTATGGCGTAACCGGCGACGATGAACGAAGTCATTAAGACATAGACGTTGGAGAGATCGGCCCACAACGCCACAGAGACTAAGACCGCGATCATCATGAGAGTGCCACCCATGGTAGGCGTCCCAGCCTTCGAGAAGTGGCTCTTGGGACCATCTTCACGGATGGTCTGCCCGATCTGCTTGAGCTGTAGCACCTTGATGAACCACGGATAGAGAAGCCACGTGATGGAGAGCCCCGTGACCACCGCAGCAATGAGCCGAAAGGGGATGTAGCGCAGAACATTCAGCGCGTTCAAATCATCCCGCAAAAGCCCTTGCAGCCAATAGAGCATCAGGCAACCTCCTCGTCGAGGCGCTCAAGCACGGCTTCCATCCGGGCCCCTCGAGATCCCTTCAACAAGACAACATCTCCGGCTGAACAATGCTGCCGTAGACATTCGGCCGCCGCTGAGTGATCATCTACGCCAAAGACCCGGGGGCCGTCTGGTACTGAACTGGCACCTTCCACGTAGTCTCCGGCGTGATCTCCAACAAAGATGACGAGGTCTAAGCCTGCAGCCGCAGCCGATGCTCCAACGCGACGATGCCAGGCCGCACTCTCCTTACCCAGTTCCAGCATCGAACCGAGTACGACCACCCGCTGCGGAGCAATCATCCCAGAGAGAGAACTGAGGACCGCTTCCACCGAATCGGGGTTCGCGTTGTAGGAGTCGACGAGGAATCGTATCCCCTTCACCAATCGCCACTCCATGCGCATAGCTTCGGGGGTGAACTCCCGCAATGCGTCCGCAGCCGCCCCGACATTCACACCGAGCTCACGAGCGGCCAACAAGGCTGCCGCGGCATTGGCAAGATTGAAGGCCCCGGGGAATGACAATTCAACATCGTGGGTCACACCCGCGATGGTGATTCTTCCAGATACCGTCTCGCCTGCTGCCGTCACTTCGAACCGAGCGTCGTCCTCTTCGTTGGTACCGAAGGATGCTTTCCGGCAGCTCCACTGCTTCGAATCCAAGCTCAGCAGTTCGTCGCCCGAGGGATAGATGGCAAGCCCATCATTCGCTATCCCGCGTGCGAGGCTGGCCTTCTCCTCAAGGACTCCGGCCAGGTCGCCAAAGCCTTCGAGGTGAGCTGCCCCGACGCCAGTGATGATGGCGACGTCTGCGCAAGCCAGACCGGCCAACCGAGGGATCTCGCCGGGCGCGTTTGAACCGAGTTCGAGAACCATGAAGGGACCCTCGAGGTCAAGTCGCACCACTGTCATTGGGGCCCCCAGAAGATTGTTCTGGTTCCCGGCGGTGACGACTCCGTCACCCAGCAGTCGAACGAGAATGAAGCCGAGCATGTTCTTAGTAGTAGTTTTGCCCACGGAGCCTGTCACCGCCACCACGGGCCCCTCGTACTTCGCCCGATGGAGCTGTGCGAGGTTCCACAGCGCACCCTCAACATCGTCCACGCCCAGTAGGTCCATGGTCGTCGACAGATGATCGTAGTTGGACAACTCCGAGCGCAGAATCAAGGCCGCAGAGGCCCCTGACCGGGCAGCATCCTCAAGATACTGGTGCCCGTCGACCCTGGTTCCCTGGAGGGCGAGGAAGAGGCCACCATCGGAGGGCAGACGTCGGTGGTCGTTGACCGCTTCGCACACGAACCGCTCACCACTTCCCATCAGGGTCGCACCAAGCCACTCGCCAACTCTTCGTGTGCGCATCTTCATCGGGTCAGCCCCTCCAATGCAGCGATGGCCCCGCGTGCCACCTCACAATCGTCGAAACTGTAGGTGGTCTCACCAATCACCTGGTAGTTCTCATGCCCTTTGCCGCCCAACAGGACCCCATCACCTTCACCAGCAATTCCCAGCACAGCCTGGATGGCGAGGGCACGGTTGGGCACGACCAACGTATTACGAAAGCGGTACTCCGGCGTCATACCTGCGAGGATGCCATCAATAATGGCAAGAGGATCCTCGGTGCGAGGATTGTCGCTGGTAACCACGACCAGATCGCTCAACTGCTCAGCCATCGCACCCATCTCGGGACGTTTCTTACGGTCTCTATCACCACCCGCACCAATCAGCGTCAGAAGTCGGTTGGGAACCACCTCCCGCAACGCGGTCAGGACTTTCTCGAGGGCATCGGGAGTGTGGCAATAGTCAACCCAGACACCCATTCCAAAACCGTTTTCGACTGCCTCAAGCCGCCCTGGGATTGTCCCCAGGCGAGCCAGCCCGGCGGCCGCTTCGACGACGTCCTCTCCCAGGAGATGTACGGTCGTCAAGGTGGCCAGAAGGTTATAGATGTTATGACGCCCGACTAGCTGGCTGGTGACACCGATCTTTCCCCAGGGTCCAATCGCTGAAAACTGAACCCCGTCAATGCCGAAGCGAAGATCTTCAGCTCGCACGTCCGCGGGCTCGTCAATGCCGTAAGTCAAATAGGGGTAGCTGAGCCGTCCGGCAATGCGACCGCCCCAGGGATCGTCGAGATTGAGAACGGCCCCCACCAGATTCCCGCTCTTTGGCAGAACATCCGTGAAGAAACTCGCCTTCACTTCGCCGTATTCTTCCATGCCGCCGTGGAAGTCCAGGTGGTCCTGACTGAGGTTAGTGAAGATGCCTACCGCATAGTCGAGACCGTCGACCCGGTGGAGCGAGAGACCGTGGCTGGAAACCTCGGTGATGGCAGCGTCCACGCCAGAATCACGCATCCGCGCCAGAACTCCGCAAAGAACAGGAGCTTCGGGAGTGGTGAAGCCGACGTTCTCCGTGACATCTCCATAGCGTGCTTCCACTGTGCCGATTACGCCACACTTTGCGCCACACGCGGTCAAGGCATGCTCAAGCAAGTATGTGCAAGTGGTCTTCCCATTGGTTCCGGTGAAGCCAGCCAACTGCATGCCCATGCCGGGCCGTCCGAAGAACGCGTTTGAGACGACCCCAAGAGCCCGGCGACTATCTTCGACGCGAACCCAGGCTGGGGCCTGAGTGAGCTTCTCTAGATCCGTACCGATAACTGCGACGGCCCCCGCGGCAGTAACACTCTCGATTGCGTCATGAGCGTCGAAGTTCGCCCCCTTGAGCGCGATGAAGAGGTCGCCAGGCTGGATACTTCTGGAGTCGTAGGCTATTCGCAAAACTTCCTGCCCGGTCAGACCTGCCGACTCAAGCACGAGAAGTTCCGAAATGAGCTCTTCGACTCTCATTCGCTCTCTCCCGACAATGCAGGCACAGACGTGTCAAACTCCACCCGCACCGCCGCCCACTCATCGACTACGGTTCCCGGGGCCGGGTCCTGGGTGGCAACAACTCCAACGCCACTTGCCCGCAACTTGATACGTGACTGCACCGCGGTCTGCAGCGCCTCCGCCACCGTCATCCCAGTCAGGTCGGGTACCACGGCCGGGCCGACGTTCTGGGTCTCTACGGCGGGGACTGGAGCGGGGACCAGTTTCGCACCTGCCGGACGAGGACGGCCGCCAACATCCGAACGGTCTGCAACCGTGTGGCGAATCTCCTGTGAGGGAATGACGTTCATGTAGGCCAGGGAGCGAGAGGCAATGCGTGAAAAAGCTGGGGCTGCCACCACTCCGCCAAAGTCATTCATGTAAGGCTCATCCACCAGCACCAGAATCGCGAGGCGAGGTTTGGTGGCCGGCACCAGGCCAACAAAAGAGCCGACCCACTTATCGACATAGACCCCGCGACGTCGAGGACGCTCTCGCTCGCCACCTGCCTGCCAGTTCGGGTCTTCCACTGTCATCGTCTTTTGTGCAGTGCCGGTTTTGCCCGCAGCATCAAAACCGTAGACCTTCGCAGCTTCGCCCGTTCCGCCGGATTCCAGGACTCGCCGCATGCCGTCAACCACGAGGCGAGCAACCTCCGGCGATACTGGCTGGCCCAACACTTCAGGTTCGGCCCGAGAGATGGTCCTGCCATTCTCGTCAATCACTTCCTTCACCAGCAACGGCTTCATGCGGGTGCCGCCATTACCGAGGGTGGCAATGGAGTTGGCCATCTGGATGGCAGTTACGGCGATGCCCTGGCCGAAACTGATATTGGCGATCTCCATATCGGACCAGCCCCGCTTGCCCCGCCGAAGAATACCCCGCGCTTCTCTCCCTCTAGGCATGGCACCAGAACGCGTCCCAAAGCCGAACTCCTCAAGGTATGTCTGCAGCTTCTCCTGCCCAAGCCGCAAGCCGACCTTGCCACTGCCGATGTTGCTGGAGAATTTCAAGATGTCCCAGACATTGAGGAAGCCGAAGCGACCGTGATCCTTGATGGGCTTCTCGCGCTTCTCGATCTTCCAGGAACCGTTTTCACAGAAGATCTGGTCTTCCATGCCGATTACGCCTTCTTCCAACGCCGCAGCAATAACCACAGGCTTGAGGATGGAGCCAGGCTCAAAGATCTCGATGAAGGCCGCATCATTCCATTTCCAGATTTCATCGGCGGCGTAGCTCGATGTCCCGTTGGGATTGAAGGGAGGAAAGTGGGCAACGGCCAGCAATTCGCCCGTCGCCACTTCCGTCACCACCGCAATGCCCCGCCGTGCCAGGGAGGTCAAGACCGTGCGCTGCAACTCCTCTTCCACAATGGACTGAATATTGACATCCAGGGTCAAGACGACGCTGTCTCCTTCCAGCACTAGCTTCGGGTTGTCGGGCAGGAGGGACATCCCCTGCTTCTGACGCTTCACACCCTTTTGAATCACTGACCTGCCGGAGAGCAACTCGTCACAAGCAGCTTCCAAACCGTACTGACCCTCGAGCTTCATGGGGCTGGGCAGTGCATCCCCAGTCTTACCCTGCGGCACTCGAGCGACACCAACTACCTGTCCGGCATTCTCCCCGTAAGGGTAGAGTCGACCCGCGGCCTTCACGACGCGAATGCCCGTCAGCATCTCCTTCTGCCACAGGATTTGCGCATCCTTCCCGCGATAGGCGAGAATGGCTTCCAATGGCTCCGCAATCTTGGGGTCGACAAAACGTTCTACATAGCAGTAGTCGCCCTTGCAGTTAGCAAGCCTGGCTGCCCTCTCGCGAGGAATAGCAAGGGTGCCCGCAATATAGTCGATAACATAGTCCGGATGACGCACTTCCTTGCGACAGACCTCGATTCCTTTGGTCTCTATGGTCATCGCCAGGACATTGCCTTCCCGGTCGAGAATCTTGCCCCGCTTGGCAAAAAATGGGATGGAATCTTCAACCTGCCCACGCACCTCTTCGAGCAATTCCCGGCCCTTTACCAGTTGCAGGTAGCTGACCTTGCCAAGGCAGAGGCAGAGGAAGAAGGCGAGCAGAAAGGAGACGAAGTGAATCCGTCCGCCATATCCACCGATCCGCTTGACCGGGGCCTTCTTCTCTACCTTCCGCCGAGTTCTCATCTTCTCACCTGCAATTTCCGCTTGCACCGTCGTCCGTAGACAGAGTCTTTGCCAAGCTTGCGGCACTTCTCAAACTTCTTGGCCGCTTCCTTCTCAAAACCCTGCCGCTCAAGAACGTTGCCCAGACGGAAGAACGCCTCGGTAAACTGGGGGCAGCGGACTATGGCCGCGTCGAAGGCATCGACAGCGTCATCGAGGCGGTCCAGCTCTACATCGAGAATCCCAAGGTTGTTGTAGGCGAGGCAGAGCTTGTCGTTAAGGAATAGGGCGCGCTTGAGGTGGCGCTCCGCTTCCCCATAATTCTTGAGATTGAAATGGCACCAGCCAATGTTGTTTTCGGCAAGATAGGGAGTGCCGTAGAGAGGCTCCCGAAGCAGGGGAGTGAGGGTCTTGAGCGCCTCTTCCCAATTCTGCATCGCCATGTGCAAGGCCCCAAGATTTGCTCGCGCGATGAAGTAGTCAGGCTTGATGGCGAGCGCCTTCTCGAAGTGCTGAAGGCTTTCGAGGTATTCCTTTCGGCCCATGTAGATGAGTCCGGCTAGATTGTGGCCATCGAGATAGTCGGGGTCCTTGGCAAAGCAGGTCTGTAGTTCGGATAGCGCGGCCTGAGCGTTTTGACCATAGTAGAAGTTCACCGCCAGGCCGTAGTGAAACTTGGCATCCCGGATCCCGTCCGACTTCTTCTTCTGGCTGGCCGAACAACCGAAGCTCAACGTAAGGACCAGGAATGTTGCCAGAGTTGCTCTGCTCATGGACTCCTCCGTTCCACCGGAGACGCACCGACGCTCTCCATGTAGATGGTGTCTATGCTTGAAGGGCGCTTGAGTTGCAGCGCCGTGAGGACCTCTTTGCTGCCACTGGCCGCTGAGCGCAAGGTTCGGTATTCGGCCTCGAGCAGCTCGTTCTCGGTGTGCTGCGCCTTAAGCTCCTGGGAGACCCGCGAAAGGTCACCCCCTAGCGAAACCAATCGATGGTGCTGCCAGACATAGTAGATGCCCAGGAGCGTGAGCAGACAGACTGCCAGTAAACCAAGAATGAAGGTGCGTATTACATTCGATTCCATATCTACTCCACCCGCTCGAGCCAGCGTAGCTTCGCACTGCGTGACCGCGGGTTGGCCGCTACTTCTTCCGCACCAGGACCGATTGGCTTGCGGGTTCCAACCTTGTATGGCCCCTCTTTCGCCAACTTTCGGAAGGTGTGCTTGACGATTCGGTCCTCCAGAGAGTGAAAGGAAATAATCGCCAGCCGTCCGCCCACCGTGAGAAGTTGGGGAGCTGAGCCAAGGAAACTCTCCAGATTGTCGAGCTCGCTATTGACCGCGATACGCAGCGCCTGAAAGGTTCGGGCGAGCAACTTGGCCCCGGCATTGGGGAATGCCCCTTTCACTACTTCCACCAGGTCTGAGGTCGTCTCCATCCGATTGGCTCGTACCGCCAGTTTGACTGCACGGGCCAGATTGCGAGAGCCGCGAATGTCGCCGAAATGCCAGAAGACTCTGGCGAGTTGCTGTTCGTTGTAAACTGCCAACAGCGCTTTGGCAGTCACCGGGGATTCAGGATCCATCCGCATGTCGAGAGGACCATCCTGGCGGTAGCTGAAGCCGCGGTCGCCTTCCAGCAACGGGCTGGACATACCAATGTCCAACAACATCCCGTCAACCGCACCGACTTGAAGCTCCCTTAGCACTTCCGCCACCTCAACATAGCTCCGACGTACCAGCGAGATTCGCTTCGCGAACTCCGCCAGCCGGACCGTCGCCGCCGCAATGGCCGCAGGGTCCACATCCAATCCAATCAATTGAAGGTTGTCGTCCGCCGCCTTTAGGAGTGCCTGTGAGAAGCCCCCTCCCCCAAGGGTGCCATCGAGGAAGCGGGCGAGACGCAAAGTACTGAACACGGCCACCGATTCTTCCCGTAGGACCGTGTCGTGGCGATACTCCATTACCCTACATCGCCCTCTGCTACCGCTGCCTCGGAGGCCGGCTGCTCGCGCCGCCCACGGACTCTCGCGATAATATCGCCAGCATCCTTGAGCAACTCCTCGAGGTCTTGCTCGGAATTGCCAGGACTCCACAACTCAATGTAGTCCTCGCAACCAACGAACATTACCTCGTCCCCAAGTTGAGCAAACTTCCGAAGGAAGGTCGGAATCGTCATCCGGTCCTGCCGATCAACCGTCACCTCCTCTGCCAGCGAGCTCAATCGCCGCAGTCGAGATGCATCACGGTCCATCCAGTCCAGATCATCTAGCCGGGCACGCTTCTCGAACCACTTCTCACGGTCGACCAGAACCAGGCACCGGTCGTAACCCATCACCGCAAGAACCAGATCGGGACGATGACCCCACCGCGCATAAATGAGCGGCTTGAGACGTGCCGGCAGGAAAGTTCGACCCTTCTCGTCAATCTTATTGACGAAGCGGCCAATGAACTTTGCCGACCTCTCTACTGCGGTTGCCATCGTAAGTCCCCGTCTTGCTCAATGGGGATCGCGAATCGATCCACCATCCACCGCCAATAGTTATACCCCCCCACGCTTGATCCACAAAATATTTAGGATCGTTTTTTTTGACAGCCTGCTAATCCCGGATTAACCACCGTCGCGCCCCCAGTGATCCACGTGAACAACATATTGTGCCTCGCCCGACAGCAAACCACAAGATAGGCCCGTTGCAGTTTGGCCCATTCGGACGCAAATCCGCACCAGCACTACTCTAACCTCACTTATGGAGACATGCTGCTCAGAAGCCTCGACTCCCCACCGACACTTTTGCGATCGTCCCACGATCTCAGCGATCCATCTTTGAGCCGTCCGGCCCCCCTATTTGGGAGTCGAAACGACAAATATATGGTCTTGCCTTTCATGATCTCAGCAACTTATGGGCACCCTTCTCAATCACTGGTTGAACGGAAAAAGTGGACCTGCCATTGGGACCCACCGTGGAAAAACTCCACGGCCCCCCGGTCGGGAGTCCACCACCACCAGCCACCCTCACCCCCTGGCCAGGCTGCCGTCGCAGGCCGCTGGCTCGCTCCACGCCTACCCGAAGAGACCACAAGGTGGCTGGCGGGGCTGCCCATCAACAACATGTGGAGCAGCGGTGAACGTCGTCCATGGTGGGGGACTTTGACCCCAAGGGTCGGTCGCACCAGTTCTAATGCAGCCCACAGTCGAATCACCAGGGGAACTCCACTTTCATCCCTTCCCCTCCCCTCCAGATCCCCTGCGAGGACAAATCTCTCCCCCTCGTAAGTCACCTCGAGTGCGAGAGAGTTGTCATTCTCGGCCGCCGCCAACCAATCCGGGGGGGGCCATAGAATCTCGAGCCTGGTGCCGCATGTAGTACACTGCAGACCCGCCACCCCAAGTCGCACCACCGGCCATATGCTCTCTCCGCAACCGCGATGGCGCGCCTGCAGCGTAGCGGCAACATCCAGGGACCTCGGCCCCCCATTCGTCCAGATTTCGCAAAGGGCGATGTGACTGTCCAATTCTAGCAGACCGCCATAGTGGTCAGCGTGTCCGTGCGTTATGAACACTCGGTCGAGACGCCCTACCCCCTCCCTTCGCAGGTAAGGCGACAAGACCTTGCGACCAGCTCCCGGCGGGCCACCGTCCACCAGCCAACGTTCTCCACATGGGAGTTGGAGAAGTGCCATGTCCCCGTCGCCCACATGAAAGACTCTCAAGGACCAGCCAGCATGACCCACAGGCAACGGCAAAGCCAACGCCAGCACTAAGGCCATCGCCAGACCCGCTACGCGATTCTGCCAGGAGCGCAGAACCACAACAGAGAGAAGGCCCCCCGCAATCAACAGTGCCCTTCCCAGTCCGGGCCAGGGAAGCGTTCCAACCTCCAGCACGGGTGCGAGTAACACCAACAGGCTGTCCAGAGCCTCGATGGTGTACGCGCTTCCTTTAATAGTCGCGCGAGAGAGTGGCTCGAAGACCCAGTGGAGAGGCACCGAGATGAGAGCCATCGGCAGCACCCACATCGAAACCACCGGGACAAACAGGATGTTTACCGGCACCGACCACCAGGCGATGGTGCCAAAATGCCACCACGCGGGGGCGAGGGTACCCGACCAGGCCGCACCGCCAACCCTCGCCAGATCCCCTACTCGCCGCATCAGGCGGCCCGTCAGACGAGACGGGGGTTCCCGATGGCGACGGGGGGCACCATACGCGATAGCTATGGCGGCAACGGCCAGGGTCGAAAGCTGGAAGCCAGCCTCGTAGAGCGCGTGGGGGCGCAGACCCAAAATCCCCACGGTAGCAACGGCCAACCAGGTCCATAGGTCATAGTCCCGCCCTCGCACTTTGCCCCACACCAGTCCCGAAAGCATGACGAAAGCACGCACCGCCGACGTCGGGAAACCGCAGACAATAAGGAACCATCCACCGGCCAGCCAGCCCGCAAAGAATGCCCACCGTCGTCCGAAACCCGGGAGAATCCAGGCGAGGAAGAACTCGACCAACTTCAACACGAAGTAGGAGAAGCAGCCAAGATGAAGCCCCGATATGGCCATCAGATGGGCAACCCCCGCGGTGGCCAGGCGTCCCCGCGCCTGACGGGGCAAAAGGCGTTGATTGCCCGCCAGCAGCGCCCACAGCACACCGCGGTCGAGGGCTCTCAGCCCAACCTCTCCCAGCACATCGCGTACTCGCTCATGCCACCAGCCGGCAAGGCGACTCGGGAGGTATCGATAACCCCGTCCCGCCCGGATCAACAACCGCGCTCTCAGCTCAACTCGCCCGACTATACCCCGGGCAGCGAGATGCCCCCTGTGATCGAAGGCGTGCGGGTTGGCGGCCGGGACAAGGCCGTTGACTCTGGCCAGCACAAGCCACCGCTCTCCGGCTCTCGGATATTTGACGGGGCCGAAGTTCTCCGAACATTCCACCTGGCCCCCGAAAACCCCGCCAAGATGAGCTAGCCAACGTCCCCCGGAGAGAGTCTCTTGCCACCCGGTAGCCATTTCCATAATGCCGACGTATCGACCATTCCCTCTCTCTTCTCTCACACACGAAGAACTGGCCGGCAGGCACAAGAGGCCCGCGACAAAACCGGCCATGGCCCACACCAGGGCAACCGCCGCCAGTGGACGTAGCCGCACAAGCAGCACCCCCCAGAGAGCTGCTGCGATGGCCGCAATGACCCAATGTCCGCCCTGGACCAGCAACGCAAAGACCAACCACACTGTGAAGGGTACCAGGCGTCTCATTCCTTAACCTCCACCCTCTATATCGGGAGTTGCCATCCCGATGACACGTTTCGGAGTCATATTTCTCGAAAGAGCCATGGCTCGCGTCGATTGAAGTATTCGTCCGCTCACCCTACAATGGAGCGACTGGGAGGCGGCCTGTGACGGACGTACTGCTGCAAAACGAGTGGGCAATGCTCACCAAAGATCTGAGCGTCGCGTTCGCCGGCAATGACCTGCTGGCTCACCTGGAATCGATCTCCGTTGACTACGTTGACGGCACTGAGGCAGCCGCAGTGCGGATAACACCTGAGAAGATTGAAACCTCCCAGAGTCCCAGTCGCGTCTCTGGCAGAGCAAAGATGGGACCCATCGCCTTGATCGCCGGTTGGCACCTGCCGGAGCGTCGCTCTCACGTTGATGTGAGCTTGAAGCTGGCATCACTGGCGCCCGGACCCGTTCGTTTGACTCGGCTTGCCTGGGAGTTGCGCGTTGAAGTGACCAGCGGCGAGACTTTCGCCCCTTCTGAGGTCACCTGGTTCCGGAACGGATGGCAGTCGTGGAGCTACGCCGGCCTCGTCTCCGCAGCAGACATTTCCTTCCCCGCTCCCCGCCTCCCCTTCGCATACCGGATAAAGGAGGACCCCGCCATCCCCAGAAGCAGGGCCGCGCAAACATCGGACATGGTTACTGCGGTCAGACTCGGTGAAAACGCCATCGCCGCCGGCGCTACCCAGCAACGATTCTTCCAGCGCATCACCATTGAACCAATATCCTCCACCGTGAGACTCACACTGGAGATCGACTTGGACGATCAGCCTCTGCAAGTTGGAGGTGAGTTGGCCGTCGGTGGATGGCAGTTTGAAGGTGCCAGGACTGCAACTCCCCTGGTCCGCAATTGGGGCGAGCGGCATGCCTGCCGTACCGGTCACCCATCGCTTGTAGGCTGGTGTTCCTGGTACGACCGCTTCCGGAAGATAACCTCCGACTATATCATCTCGACGGCCCGTAGATTGGCCTCCAGCCCACACTTCGCCGGAATCGATACTGTCGTCGTCGACGACGGTTACCAGGACTACGTGGGAGACTGGCTAAGACCTTCTGCCCGATTCGGAATGCCAATCACTCGGCTGGGAAAGGCCATCTCCTCCCTCGGCAAGCGTCCCGGAGTCTGGGTTGCCCCATTCATTGCCCAGGCGCGCAGCCAGCTCATTGCCGAACACCCTGATTGGCTGCTGCGCTGCAAGGGGAGGCCCCTGCGTATCGGCTGGAATCCCCATTGGCGCGGAGCTTTCTACGCCCTGGACATCGCAAATCCTCAGGTCATCGCCCATCTCCAGGACATCTTCGCCCAACTCTACGCCGCTGGATTCCGCATCTTCAAGCTTGACTATCTCTTTGCCGGGGCTCTGCGGGGCGACCGTGCCTACCACGGAGCGGGGCGCTTTGAGACCTTCGCTAGAGCAGTGGAAGCAATCCGAGAGGCAACCGGCTCTGACGCCTTTCTCATCGGCTGTGGGAGCCCACTGGCCCCCGCTATCGGTCGAGTCGACGCGATGCGGCTCTCCACAGATACAAGTTATTCCTGGCTCGCCCCGCGACTACTTCGATGGGTGACCGGGGACTCTGAACTAACGGGACTCTATCCTTCGCTACGTAACACCATGGCCCGGGCCTCCTTCGCCGGAAGCTTCTGGCAAGTTGACCCTGACTGCCTCCTGCTGCGCCAGCGCCGAGGCGCCGATGCCGCCGCCGAAGAAGAAGCGCTAATGGCAGCCGCTCTCATCGCCCATCTAGGCGAGACCATAATGCTCGGAGACAACCTGGAAAGGTGGACCGACCGCGAGGCTCGGCTCATTGTAGAACTCCTACAGGCCACCGGTTCCAATTTCTGGCCCCTGGACAGTATCGACGCGAACCCGCCAGAATGGGGCATCTTCGACCATGGCGGCTCTACCTTCGCCGCGGTTTACAATATGGGGGAAGCGCGCAATATGTTCAGTCTGTCCCTACCCCGACTATCTGACCGCATGCCCATCCGTTCCGCGTCGCCCGTCACCGGCCAACCGGTCGAAGTCAACGACGAACGGGTGAGCATCAGGGACATTGATCGCCACACCCACGCCGTGGTACAAGTCTCCTCCCACCCGGCCGGGCCGAAACAACAATCGCCCCCTGCCGAGTAGCCGAGTTGCCGAGGAGGCCTGAGAATGGAAGGACTGTGGTTAGAGAAGGGTATCGCTAAGATGCGTGACCTGCCACTGCCCGAACCGGGCGATGGGGAGGCACTCCTTCAATTGCGCGTTGCGGCACTCAGCCCCGCCGACATCGCAACGTCAGAGGATTTCAAGGGCACGCCAGGAACAGACGCGGTTGCCACGGTTCTCGCCTCGCCACGCTCAAGTCAGGTCGGCAACCGGGTGCTCCTCCGCCACCCAGTCGCCTGTGGGGTTTGCCGCGGATGTCACGCTGGCAGAAGTGAACATTGCAGCGCCCCTCTCACCGTATCAAGCGGTAGACTCGGGGGAGCCCTGGCCGGCAATTTTCTCTGGCCAACGAGCCATCTGATAGCGATCCCCGATGGTGTACGCGACTATGACGCGGTTATGGCTTGCGGGCTGGCCGCGGGGCGGGCTGCCCTTGACCACGCGAGCCGGGTGAAACGCCTGCTTGTAATCGGCACTGGACCCCGCCCACCAGTGATTGCTCTGGCGCTACGCGCCCACCAACGAATGGTGCACATCGCCGTCGAAGACGAAGGACGGGCGGAGCGGTTCAAGCGCTTTGGTGTCCTCCGTGACCCCGGTGGACGCTTCCCGCTGGTCATCTTCTGCCCGACCACCAGCGCCGATTTATCAGCACCTCTGGAGCGGGTAGAGGCTGGAGGGACACTCCTCGTCGAGGGCAGTGCCGGCACCAGTATCTATGGCGATATCGCTCTTGCAATGGCCAGGGGCATGCAGATCGGCCAACTCCCTCCCGGCTCCCTAGCCGATGCCCTCCAGCGACTGGCCAGACGTGATGTCTGCGAATCCCTCGCCAAAGTGAGAGAGGAGTCTTTCCCCCTGGCGAAGGCACAACTGGCAATGGCCCAGGCTCGGACCAGCGGCGCCCTTCAGATTCTGGTAGATAATCTCTAGCGAGAGTTCGCTATCGGTGCTTCTTCTCTTCCTTGCGGAGGCCGCCATGGGACTTCTTGGCGTTGTTGCGGATTTCGTTTTCGTCGGGCCACTCTTCAGTCGGCGCGGTTGCGCAGGCCATGATGCCCAAGCTGAATGCAGCCAGAAGCAGCAATATTATCCGTCGCATCAGGACTCCTTTCTCAACGGGTTAGCGAAGACTCAGTGACGATTCTCTTCCGAAGAGAGCTTGTCAAATGCCTTCTCTGCGTTTCGTCGGACAAAATCACGGGTCTTGGCATCTAGTTCCTTCACCGTGTTGAGCGCATTACCAAACTCCGTCAGGTCGAGACGAGTCAGCGCAAAGTGCGTGCCGTCGGCCGGATCAACCCAATGGTTCACGACCATCACACCCGATAGCGTGATCTTGGAAAATGTCTTAATCGCCTGATCCACATGCTGTTCCTCTGCCGAAGCCGTCATGTCCCCCGCAGTTGTAGAGGCCATGTAGTCCTTCATCAAGGATGCCGAGTAGGTACGGAAGATCTTGCCAAGTTCGGCTCGCCCCCGGTTCTCGGCAGTGGTGCGCGCCAGCGCCCGGTTCCCGATACCGGAGACCATGCCAACTCCGTAGAAGATCTTCTGCCCGTCTTCATCGAAGGCACCGCTGCCACGGACCACCCACTTGGGCTCCCCGGTCTCTTCATCATAGTAGCTGTTTCCGCCACAGGCCAAAACGAACAGGGACAAGGCAAATAATAGACTCAAACGTTTCATCTCTTCCTCCAAGCTGACGAGCGATTGTCATAGCACTTCGCCGCGCAGTGTAAAACGGCATATCCTAAGAAGCGGGCGTGTGACGATATTACCCACCGTCTATTCAAAGTTCAAAGGCAATTCCATTAATTTAGTTCCGCCGCCAATTCCGTGAAGCCAATGAACCGCTCCAATGAAACGGGCAAAATGGAAAGCGTTGTGCCAGGAGCGACCCCGGGAACGATGCCCCCCAGGTCTATCTCTGGAAGCGCAATTCCGCCCAACGATTGCCCGACGATGTCCGCCAGTGTATCACTTAGCAACTCGCCGTCGAGCAACTCTTCAACGATCGGGATCAACTCTTCGAAGCCCTCGGTAATGGCAACGATCTCGTAGTCAAACAAGGCAATCTCCTCAATCTTCACCCCAAACTCCATCTCTCCCTGTTCCGATTGCGCCAAGGAGAGCGAAGCTTCGCCTGCCGCAGTGGCAAAGATCCCCATGGTCAGCGGTTGGCCCAGCATCTTGAACTGCGCCTGGATATATAGATCTCCAAGCCCCAGCCGAAGAGCCTTCTCGCTATTGCAGTCCGACAACATCGGGGCCAGGAAGAAATCCAGTTCTATGGTTGGCTCAGAGATCCCGTAGCCGTCCAACTGGCCGGAAATATCCCCGAAGGCAGCTTCATCCAGGACCAGATTCAACGCCCCACCCCACCAAACTGCGAAGAGCAATTGGTTAAGCAGGTCATCGGAAATGGCCACCGATACTTCCTCAGTCGTGGAGATGCCAAATGACTCAACGTCGCCCCCCGCACAACTGCCCCTCCCAATGGAACCGAGGGGGGCGTGGACTACTTTCTTGGTGGACGAGGCTCGGGCATCGAAGATCATGGTAATGCCCGACGGCGCCAAATCCAGCACCTTGTAAGTGGTCTTCAAGTTGATGGTAGTTGGCTCGCTCCCCTCGACGAGACCAGGCACATCCAGATTCTCGTCTAGCTGAAACGCGCCGAACAGTTCTTCCATCACATCAGGTAGCAAACCCTTTAGCTGAGAGGCCAGAGCCGCCTCCACTTGCTGCTCAAAGATGCCGATGATGCCATTCAGAATCGGGTCGAGAAGCGAGCCGAGCCCCGAGAGGTTCAGCGCAATGCCGGTCACCCCCATCTCAAAATCCGAAAGGGTAACGGCAACTTCTCCGCTCACCACCTCGACCTGCATTACCGCGTAGAGCGCGATGTCATCCACCGATAGTGTCCCGACAACATCGGGGCAGAGATCGACCCCCAGCACACTGCATGAACCCACTGCTTCCACGTCCGCGGCGAAATCGGCGAAGGTCAGGTTCACCGTTAGCGCGTCTTCAATGAGGTCCATGCCCACCAGCGGATCATCAAGGGTCACGTTGGTGATGAAGACCTTGTAGTTGTTGGCGTTGTAAATTGGATTGGGAATCAAGGAACTGAAGTCCAGCCCGGCAAGAATGACTTCCAACAAAGTAGCAAGGTCGTTGGGATCGCTGTGGTCGTGATCGCCGTCATCGACAAACGTTTCGGCAAGAAATAGCTGGAACCCTGCGGGCACAAAAGTCTCGTCATGGTCCCCGGTCGCCTTGAACCACTGGTCTGAAAAGGCGAAGGCACGGGTCGTGCGCGTGGTTTCGCCTCCCGCATCCTCGGCCGTCGCAATCAGGTGGTTCAACGCGTGACTGGCAACGACTATGTGCGAGAATGAGTTGTCAATCTGCACATCAACATCCTCGTCGTTGATAGTGAAACTCGTGAGGCCCGTGACCGAGTCGGACACCGTTCCCGAAACGTTCACAACTGGTTTGTCATCGACGGTCTCCCCCCGCTCCGGATAGTCAATGGCCAGCAATGGGCCTGAGCCGTCAACATTCACCACCCGTTGAGCCATTACGTCGGGCTCCTGTTGGGAAAGGGCGGTGAAGCGGTAGGAACCTTCTAAGACAAACTTGTAGCTTCCGGGTTGCGTCTCGACGACTCCATCAGTGGGCAATCCCTCCACTGTGGTGACCTGGGTAGGCTGCAATAAAGCATCGGGAATCAGGTTGCCGTACGCATCCCGCACCAGGATCTGCAAATGGACCTTGTCGAGGATCTTGTAGACCGACTTGTCAGGTACCAGTTCCAGTTTCAGTAACGCTGGCGGTGCGGGGAGAATCGTCAGTATCTCAGGATATAATTGAAAGAATATCCACTCGTCAGCCTGAGGGACGCACTTCACTTCATAGAACCCCGTCTCCGTACCCGAGATTGAGAGACCCTGGATCGAGAGCTTGGGGGGCACAAAGACGACCAGTGGAAAACCGCCCACCTGATTCTCCCAGTGATCGGTTGCCCGACAGGAGATCTTCACCGATTTGCCTGCCTCCACTTCACCGGCAGCCAGCTCCGTGTAGATCTTCTGAGGGATGCCAGCCACCACGTCCAACTTCGCGACGTTACCCTTGTGGATGGAGGCAACAACGCACGACACTGAGTAACCACCGACGATTGTAGGGGTGAATAGTGTCCCCTGCTGCCAGACGCCTTGCTCGGGCGTTACAACCAGTTCGAACGGGCCATAGATTGGATTGCCAAGGCCGTCGGCCGCAGCGCAACCAACCACGACCTGCGTGCCGGCCACCACCTCCGGTAGATCGAGCGTCGTTGTGACCGTCTCCGGGGACCCTGGAAGAACTTCTACCATTATCGGCTCGTCATCCACTTCATCGTAGTCCACGCAGGCCACCTCATAGGTGCCCGGCACTAGAAAGCGCACACTCTGGAGACTAACCTCATAGTTCTCAGGGTCGCCCCCTACCTTCATGTCAAAGATATCTGCACCCGGGCAGTTTGCGAGCGAGCAGTCAAACCCAACCCATTCTCCTGCCAGCACTTCGCCCTCAGGACCACCGGTTGACAACTCTCCGCAGAGCTCCTCGACATCTTCGCTTCCATCCTCGACGACGTCGGCGGTGACTTCACTCGTGAGGTCCCGATCGTCAGATTTACCGCCACCTCCACAGCCGGATGCGACAAGAAGTACCGTCAGGTAGATAGCTGCTCTTTTCATCTGTGCCCTCACCGGAGTATATAGACGCAGGCATCATACAGAATCACGGCGCCGCCTGTAAAGGTGGCGAAGTCTATCAGTACGGCCGGGTAACGGATCACGGGTAACGGTCCAGACCAGGCACTGCAGATGGAAATGTGTCAAATGGCTAGTGGCGTTCGGGCCGGCGGAGAATGGACCTTACCAGCCCACGTTTCGGTGCTATCGCCCCTTCCGGGCAAAGCTCCTGGCAACAATAGCAGTGAATGCAAGAAGGTGGGTGGATCCTGGCTACGGCGGGATGCGAATTCCCCTTTTGCACCATAGTTATGGCCTCGGCGGGGCACGCCTCCAAGCAGATTCGGCAGCCGACGCAAACCTTGGGGTCCACTACCGGCCGCACCTCAAGCAATCGTCGAGTGAGACGCTGCAATGGGCGAGGCGTCAGGAAATTGCCGGGATGAGAGAGATTCGGGTGGTCAATTCCTTCGATGACGATGTCAGAGAGGAGTGGGCCATGCCAGACGACCTTTTGCAGGTCAGTAACACCCAATCCTAGCTCCGCCGCTACCTTCAGAGTTGGCACATAACTTTGCGGCACGTTCAGGACGGCGCAAATTGCCGCGTCGAGCGCAGACCCCTCGTTGCCGGCGAAGAGCAAGCCCAGTGGCCGGGGTGTGCCACTGCCGGGGCCGTTGCCCTCCATGATGACTATGCCATCGGCAATGTGCAGCACAGGCGCTCTCAAGTAGTGGAGGTCGAGGAGCATGGTAGCGAAGAGGTCCACCTCTCTTCCAGCCTCCAGATGCCAGGCCGCCTTGCGAGGCCCCACCACGTAACCAAACGTGTTCTTCACTGCAAGAGTCATGAACATCTGCGCATGAGTCTTAATCTTGACGAGGTTGATCACCTTGTCTACATCAAGCACCGCCCGCTCAACTTCGAAGCGGCGATAGCGAACCGTGTCGCCCCGAACAACTTCCACCGGGTCGTCGAATGGAGCGACGGCGATACCCCGCTCCTGCAGCCCCGCTGCGAGACCGAGTTTCCGCACTACGCCCAGACTTGTGCCGAAACCAGGACTATCGCCAACGAAAACCCGGGCCGCCCCTGCATCCAAAGCAGCCTCAGCCGCGGCAAGCACCAACTCGGGGTGAGTGCAAACGTGCTTCTCCACCGCCCGGGCCGTCAGCAGGTTCGGCTTTATCAGGACCTTGTCCCCCCGACTCACAAAGGCCCCAATCCCCCCCAGCGGCTCCAACGCCGCGGCCAGGACCCGTCGTACCAACTCTGGCTCGTATGTCTGGCACTTCTGGATGGATACTGCTGCCTGAGACATCGTCACCTCCACAGACTACGCATGGTACCATTGGTCAATTGCCACCACCAGCCCCGTGGCCGAGCCCCGCCTGGAGACGGAATCAGAGTCGCACTCCGAGGAGCTCCCCGGAAGCGCAGCGACCAGCGGCCGACAGGAGCGTGGAGTGGCAGGGGATTTCTTCGTTGACATTGGGGAGATAATGTGGAGAATCTTACCGCTTGAAAGTGAACTTCTGCAGGAGGGTGGACGGTGAAGAGAACATACCAGCCACATAATACTCGTCGTAAACGTGTTCATGGGTTCCGTGCTCGCAAAGCTACTAAAGCTGGCCGCGCAGTGTTGCGCCGCCGCCGAGCCCGGGGTCGCCGATTGTTGGCGGTGGCCACACCCGTTAAGTAAGTGTCGGCCCCTTGCCGATTCTGCTTCCCCCGCGACAACCGAATAGTCACGGCGGACGCCTACGCATCGACGAAACGACGGGGAACACGCATCACAACCCGTTATTTTATCCTCTACGTCGCCGCGTCCGAAGATGGGCTTAGCAGAGTAGGGATAGTGGCCTCGCGGAAGGTGGGCAATGCGGTGGTGCGCAACAGATACAAGCGCCGGCTGCGCGAAATCTTCCGACTGAATCAAGAAACGTTTGCATCTCCAATTGATATTGTTGGGATCATCAAGAAGAGGGAGCAAACCCCTGCATTCAGTGACTATGAGCGAGATTTTCTACACGGTATTTCGACGTATTTTAGCCGCACTGGGAGCGCTGATTAAGGCGTTGCTTATGGGCATTGTACGAATCTATCGCGCCGCGGTCTCTCCGTTGCTGCCCGCGGCATGCCGCTTTCACCCAACCTGTTCCACCTATGCCATTGAAGCCCTGGAGCGCCACGGGGCATTGCGGGGAAGTTGGCTTACGCTTCGCCGCATCGGTCGGTGCCACCCTTTTCACGAAGGCGGCCACGACCCAGTTCCTCACCCCAAGGGAGGATCATCCTCATGCACCGGCTAACCCTCGCCTCGCTGCGCCTCATACTGGCGCTGACTTTCTCCCTTACTATTGCGTCGGGTGCGGCGGCCCAGGAATGCGGTGCCGATGAACCTGAAAAAGCTGTCTGGAGCTTCGCGGATGAAGGTGGTGACCTCTACCAGGCGGTATTCACCGGGCGCGATGCCACCCTCGCTTGCTTCAACCTCTTGAACACCCAATATGACCGAATGGAGGATGAAACTCTCCCCGCTGGCGTTCCTGGCTGGATGGGGGCGAAGGGGTCCTTGAACCTCGTTACCACGTGGGACACCTCCTACCTGCCTTTCAAACTTAGTTTCCTTGAACTCAAATCCAAAGGCACTGCTACACGGGTCTTGCAGCAGCCAACCAAGGCTGCCACCGATGAGGGCTGGACGGCCGGGGAGCATAAGACCGCCCCCCTCAAGGAGCTCTACGAATACGATCCCATTTTCAACCTGATTTCGGTGACTCCGGAAGAGATCATCTATGTTTGGCCAAATCCGGCCACCGACACTTCAGATACCTTCATCGAGAAACGATATAGTAAATTGGGCGGGTATCGCATCGGCCTCAACGTGACGGTCTACAACTTTGGCGACGGCGACGTAGCGACGCAACCCCAGCTCGCTATTCACGCCTGGGAAATGGAGCGCCAATCTCGGGGACTCTTTGCTCCACCACCCAACATTCTGGAAGGTCTCGCATTAGTTGGGGAAGATGACCTTGAAAGAGAAGATGGAAGCAGCCTCCAGGAAGAGGCGGTCAACCCCGCCGGAGAATGCCGTTGGTTCGGCCTGGGAAACCGTTACTTCTTAACTGCCGCAATTAATCGCGGCATGACGGAGACTCGTTGCACGCTGTCGGCCCAGGCAAACGGCGTAATCACCGCGGCCACTTACCGAACCAACCCCTATACACTGGAAAGTGCAGGCGCGGCCATGTGCTACCCCGATTGGTACCGGGAGAAAGAGAAGCTGCTACGCTGCGCCCACGTCGCAGAGACCCTGGGAATATCGCACACTGACCTCTTCGTGCCGACCATCCACAACAAGGCCTATTCGGCCAAGCGGGATGGTCTCGGGGAACTCGCGGAGCCGACCCTCGCCCTCCTCAAAGCATTGGGGGGCAGCAAGGGGGCCGTGCTTTACTCCTTTGAACTCTACCTCGGCCCCAAGGACATTGACCGCCTTGAAGAGGCAGAAGTGGGCCTGGAAGATTCCATCGATTTCTGGATCGTTGGAATGTTGGCGAAGCCCATGCTCTACCTTCTTAGATGGTTCCATTCCCTCGTTGCCAGTTGGGCCCTGGCAATCGTCATGCTCACCATTCTAGTCAAGCTGGCGCTCCTCTACTGGACGCAAAAGAGCTTCTCGCAAATGCAGCGCATGGCCAAGCTCAAGCCGATGATGGACGAGCTGAAAGAGAAGTACGGAAAGGACAAGGAACGCCTCAACACAGAGATGATGAGTCTCTACAAGCGAGAGAAAGTGAACCCCTTGGGCGGCTGCCTGCCAATGCTCCTGCAGATGCCCATTTGGATCGCGCTTTACCGCACGATTTACAGTTCTGTCGAACTCTATCAGGCACCGCTGGGAGGCTGGATTCAAGACCTCTCTGCGGCCGACCCCTATTTCGTGTTACCGGTGATTCTGGGAGCCAGCATGTTTGTACAGCAGAAGCTGACACCCACCACCATGGATTCTGCGCAGGCCAAGATGATGCTCTACATGATGCCCATCATGTTCACCGTCTTCATGCTCTTCTTGCCTAGCGGACTGAACTTATACATTCTGGTCAATACCTTCTTGACCATGGCTCAGCAGTACTACTTGAGGAAGACAATCAAATAGACCTTTCGGGACCAAGCCCCGAACAGTGGAGGCCGCAGTGAGTACCGTCCAGTTTACAGCCAAGAGCGAAGAAGATGCAGTCCAGAAAGCAGCCGAGAACCTCTCAATTGCCGCGAGTGAAGTCAGCTACAAAATAGTCTCGCGGACATCCGGAGGATTGTTGGGTATGCTGGGACAACAGGTCGTAACCATCGAAGTGACTCTTCAGGATGCCGTGGTAGAGGCTCCGGTTGAAGCTCCCGCACCGGCTCCGGAAGAGGTTGAGGAGACCGTGGTGGAGGCCTCCCCCGTTGAAGGAGAAAAGGAGGCCCAGCCTACGCCGCCCGAACGGAAGCGTCAGCGCCGTCCCCGAAAGCCTCGACGCGAGCGAAGCCGACCCTCAGACGGCGGAGAGGAAACCCCTGTAGAGGTGGACGAGGTGATCTTCAAGGAGAAACTGGAGAAAGCTGGCGAATTGCTTACCGACATCGTGGAGATCGTCGGTTCCAGTGCGGTGGTGAAGACCTATCGCAAAGAGAACCAGATCATCGTCTCCATCGTTGGCGACCTCCCCGGATGGTTTGGGCGTGGCGCGAGTCGAACGGTAGAAGCGCTGCAATTCCTGGCCAACAAGATCGTCAACCGCTTCCCGCCCCGCTACCGTGTCGTTATTGTCACCGAGGGCAAGCGCGAGGAGCGACTGGATAACCTGCAGGAGGCAGCAGCGAAGCTGGCGCAGAAACTTACCGATGGCTGTGAGACTGCGTGGGTAGTACCCCTCAACCCGAAGGAACGACGCATAGTGCATCTCGCCGTCGCGCCGCTGGAAGGCATCGAAACCCACAGCTTCGGCGATAGCAACGGTCGGCGACTACGCATCTCCCGCACCGAGAGCAAATCTGAATAGTCTCCCTCCTGCTCAAGTCTTACGGTTGCCTCGCATGGACAACGGCAATACAATGGTCCTGCAATCTGGAGGTCTCCGATGAAACGCCTGGCTCTAGTATCCAGCCTGACTCTTGCCTTCGCCTTCTCAGCCTGCGATTTCCTGCCTGACAGTGAATATGGCGATGATTTTGATTTGCTCGCCCCTCTCCTCGAGGAACCAGTGGTCACCACGGGCGACGTTGCCCTGATTCAGTATCCAGGTGTATCCACGCTTTCGGCCTACTACTGCCCGCTGCTGCTCGATGACCCATTTGTCGAGATAGCCTGCACCGGTCTGGTTGGCCCTGTGCCCCCCATGTCGGAGTTGATATTCCGCTTCGAATTGCCGCTCTTCGTGGAGAACACCAACGACTTCGACCTGCCTGCGGTCGAGTTGCTTACAGCACTTAATCTCTTCCCCGGGGAAGCACGCCGACAACTTGCGGCGATCTGTGTCAGCTTCTGCGAAGTTGGCGATCTCGAGTGCTTGGACAAGGCCCCCGGCACCTGTACTTCAGATGAGCCTGAAATCAATTCGCTGGAAGACCTTGCTTCCGCCGCGCTCGACTATCTGTCAGTTTACATCGCGAGCCGAGTTTCGGGTGAGGTTCCTCCAGAACTGCGAGTCCGGATGATTCAGGCCAATTCAAAGGCCCAGGTGCAAGTCACCTTTGACCTTCACCCCGACCCGCTCCTCGAAGCCCTGGAAATCGCGTTTGCGGACCACCTGGATGAGATCATCGATCAGGAGGAAGTGACCATAGTAATCCCTTATGATATTGAGGGTGCTATCTGGTTCGTCGTCGAGAACTTTGGTCGATTCGGCATCAACTTTGGACCCATCGAAAGCGTTTGGAAATTATGATACTGGCTCCTGAGCACTAACCTCTTCCAGCCGCGCACACTCCGCATCAACCGCTCCGGAACGTCCCCGCGGCGTTACCCGAATCAGATAGTGACGTTTGCAAGTCTTGCAGCCCAGTCGCTGTTCATGTTTGCGCGAAGACTTAACCACGATGTATTGGGCTTTGAAGCAATATGGGCAACTGACGATAATCATAAAACAGCCTCGTCCCGGAAGCTTACCAACGACCGCCCGCCTTGTCTACGTCATGCCTTCCGGATCGAGGAGCCGCATCAGCTCCTCGATGGGTACCACACCCTTGGTTGCCGCAACTTCTCGCACCGTGCGCCCACTCTCATAAGCTTCGTGGGCGATCTCTGCCGCGGCCTCATAGCCTATCACCGGAGCCAGCGCTGTGCACATGGCCAGACTCGACTCCACCATCTCTCGGCAACGCTCCGCATCAGCTTCGAGACCTGTTAGGCAGCGCCTTGCAAGAAGCTCACTCGCCCGACTCAGGAGTTGGATGCTGCCCAACAGATTTCGAGTAATCATAGGCATCATCACGTTCAATTCGAAATTCCCGGATAGCCCACCGACGGATATTGCGGCATCATTACCAATGACCTGAGCAGCCACCTGCATCACGACCTCCGGAATAACCGGATTGACTTTCCCCGGCATGATCGATGAACCGGGCTGCAGGGCCGGTAACTTCAACTCTCCATACCCGCATCGAGGACCCGACCCCATAAACCGTAAATCGTTGGCGACCTTGTAGAGGCTGACGGCGAGAGTCTTTAGAGCCCCGCTCATTTCCACGGCGGCATCTCTTGCGGCCTGTGCCTCAAAGTGATTCTCGGCCTCCACAAATGGCATTCCCGTGGTCGCCGCTACTGAAGCAATGACTGCCTTAGCAAAGCCCGGCGCCACGTTGATACCAGTTCCTACGGCAGTTCCGCCCAAGGCCAATTCTGCCAGCCGAACCTGCGCACACGCCACCCGCTCTTCTCCGCGGACCACCTGCGTCGCATAGCCACTAAACTCCTGACCAAGGCGAATGGGCGTAGCATCCTGCAAATGGGTACGACCAATCTTCAATATGCCGTCGAATTCCGCGGCCCGCTCCACCAGGGCACTGTGCAACTCTTGAAGAGACGGCAACAACTGGTGCTCAACCATTTCGTAAGCGGCAATGTGAATCGCACTGGGAACGACGTCGTTGCTCGACTGCCCCATATTCACATGATCGTTGGGGTGCACAGGGCTCTTGTCGCCCCTCTTCCCACCCAAGATCTCATTGGCCCGGCTGGCGATTACCTCATTAGCGTTCATGTTTGTCGATGTCCCGGAGCCAGTCTGGAAGACATCTAGTGGAAACTGGTCATCAAGAACCCCTTCACAGACGGCACGGCTAGCCATCACTATGGCATCACCCACCTTCTCAGATAGTCTCCCCCCCTCGACATTGACATGCGCTGCGGCACCTTTGAGCAAACCCAAAGCTCGAATCACGCTCCGTGGGAAACGCTCCCCAGAAACCGGAAAATTCTCTATGGCTCGCTGTGTCTGAGGACCCCAATGGGCGGTGCCAGGAACCGCTATCTCACCCATGGAGTCAGACTCGACACGAAGTTTCTCTTTCACCATCCTTCAACCTCCCAACTCCTGGCATGTGGCTCCGTCGCCCAAAATATAGGGACGTTCCTACGTTTGCGAAGGGGAAGTCAGCCGAAGAGAGGGGCGAGAGACTCGGCGAGCTTCTCCAGGAGAGCGCGATCAGACGGAGCAAACCGGTCTCGAGAATGAGAGTCAACATCGTTCTGAGCTGCGAAGCGATTGCCGACAAGGATAGGGACTACGATCTCGGATTTCACGTCGAGGGAACAGGAGATGTAATTGTCGACCGACGCAACGTCGGGAACAACGAGAGTTTCGCAACTCTCGGCAACTTGCCCACATATGCCACGACCGAAGGGTATTCTGGTGTGCTCCGTCGCAGCCCCAACGTAGGGTCCAAGGACGAGCTCCGCCGGCTCGCTCTGCGCCACATAGATACCCACCCAATCATAGCCTTCGCAAGTGTTGTGCAAAATCTCACACACCCGTTGCAAAACCTCATTTGGAGGTAAGCCCGCCACCCGACCTGCGTGAATCTGCTTCCTAAGAGCGCTGAGTAGTTCCTCATCCCGCATGGACCTAGAGTACCTCCACCGTCTCCATACGGGCATCTCCATCCTCCGTATGAAGGGACATGAGAACAACCTTTCCGGGCGTCTCAGTGCCCGCCATTCCAATATATCGGCGGCCCTGAGCCAGGGTATGCTTTTTCAGAACGCGAAAGCTCTCCAGGTCCACGACAAAGAGCAGTGGCTCACTCTCCTTGCGTCCCAACATCGCCATCACTTCACGGCCGTCGTGCAGGAAGACCTCGCCCATCGCCTCAAGGTCACCCTCATTTCGGACAAGAGTGGACGAGTCGGTCGCGGCGTAGGCCAACTCACCACCTGAATCCACGGCCACGAAAGCAAGCGGGCTGTTGACCAACTGCCCCGTATAGGAGTCGAAATACCTGAAGCAGAAGTAACGTCGACCGGACTTCGGACCGCGGCGGAACCAGCGCGTCGATTCGATGAAAGTGCCCTCCAGATCCTCTGGGCCGATGTGCAACCGGTCTTGGACTCTGAGTCGCCCGTCCATGAACATCAAAGAAAAGTATCCAGGTCGACGCATCCTGATTGGCTCAGGCATGCGATGTATGATGTAACGCGCTTCCCCGCCGGGAATCCGCCGGAGATTGGAAAGGGCGTAGCCGAACTCATCATCATGCTCAATCCGCCCATCCAGCAGTGAGAGGCCATAGATACGAGTGTCCCCCGACCCCCCCTGTGGAGCCTGACAAACGACCAGTTGCTCCTCCGGTCCGTTGAGCGTGTACCAGCGGGTGACCTTTCGCCGGGACTGCTGCAAAAAGCGCTCTAGCGGCAGTACGTTGACCAACTCAAACTGCGATCGTCGGTAGTGAAAGTAAAGCATCAAATCATCGTCGAAATTCACCACCACCAGCCCGGCGCGCTCTCCGGGCACGAGGTCGGAAAGAAAGAAGCCTTTCTTGTCGGTGAGGTCAGCCTGGGGCGGCAACTCCACCGCCATCTTGCTTCGCATCTCAAGGGCATCCAGGACCAATAGCTTCCTACCACTAACCAGAAACCACTCGCTGGCACCCGGCGCAGCTTGGAGCAATCGACTCGTCGCGGGAAGAAACTCCGGGCCCGAATCCGTCTGGAATCGGGTGCTCACATCCATGGTGGGCTGCACGATCTGAACGTTCATGGGAAACTTGGTCCGCGTACCTTGCTCCGCTGCCTCTTGCAATTCCGCCACTCGGGATTCACCGGCGAGCAAGGTCCGGCTCTTAGCCAACTCCCTGAGGGCCAGGAAGAACTGCTGCTCCTCAACAAATCCCTCAAGAGAAGCGAGAGCATTCGTTCGCTGCTGGCCAGCACTAAGGGAGGCCCTCAACTCCCGCGCCCGTTCAAGGAAGCGGGGAGCCTCAGCAAGACCTTCGACCCGGGCCACCCTCTCGTAGAGAGCAATTGCCTCTTCGACCTTCCCATCCTGCTCCAGAGCCTCTGCTTCGGCCAACCAGTTCTGCGCCCGTTGGCGACCCTCCACCTCCTTGAGTTTCTTGAGACGCTGGCGAATGGTCCGGCCTGTAGGGAGTGACTTCGCCAGACTGCCAGACCGCCTGACTTCCATCTGAGCGCCAGGCAAATTCTCTCTTCCCAATTCCTGGTGTGCACGGTAGAGGGCAGCAAGGGCCGCCGCTTGCGCCTTGTCCGGGACCTTCCCCACGTCCTCGCGAAACTCGCGGACAAGGCCGATGAGTACCTCGCCATCACGGCCCGCCGTAGAGATACCGGAGTCGCGCGTAACTGCCATGTAGTAGGCATGAACCGCATCGTCGAATTTCCCGGCACCAAAGGCTCCATCGCCGCGCCCGAGCCACGCTTGTCCCGCCACCCGTTCAAGAGTGGCTTCGAGTTCCGTCACCTTCTCCCGTGCTAATCCGCAGGATGGGTCAAGGGCGAGGGCTTCCCGATAACTCGACAACGCCTGGTCCGCCTCCCCTCCAGATTCGAGAGTGCTCGCCTTATCCAAGAGCGCCTCAAGAAGAGACTCGTTCAGCCGCTTATCCGCCCGCGCTCTGAGCCGATGATACTGCGCTGGAAGATGGGGATTGCCGGAGACTTGCCTCAAAACAGCGTCAGCATCCTCGACACGGTCCTCATCGAGAGCTGCGCGAGCACTTTCAAGCACCGGGGCAATTTCTTTGGCCAGAATCTCTTTGCATCGAACCAGGAGACGATTTGCGTCGCTGTTCGTCCCATCCAATGACAGAGCCTTGAGCAACGCCTCCCGTGCCGCCCCCACATCACCCAAATCCAATAGCAGATTGCCTTGCCGGGTCCACGTGGTGGAATCACCCGAACCCTCGGCATTGATCTCCTGCAGGGCCCTCAGGGCCCCCGCCGTATCACCCGCCAATTCGTAGGCCCTGGCCAGCAGCCGCCTTCCCTCTGCGGATTCCTCGCAGAGCTTCGATTCTAGAATCCGAATTGCTTCATCAAAGATCGCGTAGTCATCAACCAGGAAAGTAGCAAGTTGACAGACCACTTCGGCATCGCCTGCGGAATAGAGCACCGCCAACTTGTAGAGATTGCGGGCCAACTCGAAATCATATTCTTCATGTGCAGCGCGGGCCTTCTCAAGCGCCAGTTCGAAATCCTCCCCCTGGATCATCGCCCGCGCATCCCCATCTATTTCGCCAAGCACATCCCCCAAATCGCCCGCATCCGGTTGCCTTCTGCGGCTGCCACCTGAACTCATCTTCCGCCTCCATCGGGTCCACGAGAGATTATAGACTATGCTCGTTGCCTTGACTACCATGACGCAACAATGCAAAATTCATATATGGCCTATCCGGCCTGCCAGACCCGCTTGGAGGCACCATGTCACAACGACAGATCTCCGCGCACCGTAGTCAGCGCCTTGCCGGCAACCTGACTGTGCCCGGTGACAAGTCCATTGCCCATCGGGTCCTCATTCTCGGCTCCCTTGCTCGGGGAACGACTTTTGTTCGAAACGTTCCTGACTGCGATGACATTGCTTGCACCCTACGCTGCCTGAATCAACTCGGAGTGCGGTGCGAGAGAGTGGATGACGCCGTCTCCGTTGCCGGTTTAGGCAATGGCATGTACACCGAGCCGGCTGAGCCCCTCGACTGTGGTGGCAGTGCGACAACCATGCGCCTTCTCCTTGGCGCCATCGCCGGGCGGGGCAGAAAGACTACTCTCGTCGGCAATGATAGCCTCTCCCGCCGCCCCATGGCCCGCGTCGTCGAGCCCCTCAGAATGATGGGAGTAAAGGCGGATGCCAAGGGCCCGGACGCGCTTCCCCCTGTCACCATCGTCCCCCCCGACGAACTCACACCCATCGATTATGAATTGCCCGTTGCCAGCGCCCAGGTCAAGACCGCGCTGATTCTCGCCGGACTCAATGCGCAAAAGGGGCGTACCACTCTCACCGGCTTACTGCAGAGTCGTGACCATACCGAGCGCTTCCTGCCCAGAATGGGCGGCTCACTGGTCGTAACCGACGAGGCGATCGTGGTGGAAAGATGCCCTCTCAATGGAATCGCCCTGACAATCCCGGGCGATACCTCCACAGCGGCTTTTTTTGCCGCCGCAGCCGCGCTCCTGCCGAACTCCGACATTACTATCCGTGGAGTCGGAACTAATCCCACCCGTATGGGTTTCTTCGAGGCACTCTCGTGGATGGGCGGGAATCTCGCCGTAGTGGACGCGCGGGATTCAGCGCGCGAACCATTTGGCGATATTGCCGTCAAACATTCCCCCTTGCACGGCATCGTTATTCACGCAGATGCCATACCATTTCTCGTCGATGAAGTGTCGTTGCTCATGCTTCTGGCCTGCCACGCCGAGGGCGACACGGTTCTCCACGGTCCCCAGGAATTGCGGGTCAAGGAATCGGATCGGATTGCCTGCGCGGTAGAAGGCTTGTCGGCGATGGGGGCCGATATTCAAGTTGAAAACGACCGCATCATCATCCGCGGCAACAGACCCCTGCACGGGACTCAATTGGACCCATGGGGGGACCACCGGATGTCGATGATGTTCACCATCGCGGCTTACACCGCAGCGGGCGAGTCCACTGTTCGTAACGTAGAGTGCGAAGCGAAGTCTTGCCCCCAATTTAACGCTCTTCTCCAGCAACTTCTAAAGTAGATACGAGGTTTGGATGGCCGATAAGCATGCTGCCCTCTTTGGCGTCCTCGGCCACCCCCTGGGCCATTCTATGTCCCCCGCCATGTTCTCTGAGATACTGCCGGCGGTCTCCCCCGGCAGCGCCTACCTTTCCTGGGATATCCCCCCCAGGGAACTTGACCGCTTCTTCGACGCTGCTGCTGTTCTGGGGATTGCGGGCCTCAGCGTCACTATTCCCTACAAGCAACGAGTGCTCCAACACGTTGGTCGCCGGTCGCCGGCAGTGAAAGCCATAGGTGCGACCAACTGCATTTCACTTCAAGATGGGATTTGGTTTGGGCACAATACCGATGCAGACGCCTTTCGAGAGACCTTGCGGGCCCGCAGCATCGCACCCGACAGCGCACTCGTGCTAGGCGCGGGCGGCGTGGCACGCGCTGCAATCTATGCCCTTGAGGCCATTGGTTGCGAAAGAATCACCGTGGCAGCACGTCGGCCCGCCTCGGTCGCCAAGGACGCCTTCTTCGAGAATCGGCCCGTCATTTCCTTCGACGACGTTCTACCAAAGCGCGCCACAGAGGCGGATCTCATCGTCAATGCCACCCCGGTGGGCATGTACCCGGAAACAGACGAGTCCCCCCTGACCAGTGGCTTTCGCCCCGGTCAAGTTGCCTATGACATTGTCTATAATCCACAGGCCACCCGCTTCCTCGGTCTGGCCCGGGATGCCGGCGCAACTCCAATCGATGGACTCGAGATGCTAGCGCGCCAGGCGGCTATCGCCCTTACCCACTTCACCGGGGCAAAGGTCGCCTGGGAGAAATTCCTCAACGCGGCCAAACGTGGACTTAGGACACAAGGGGCGGGGCATACTGACGGTATCTAGCGGGATCACCACCCTCACGGGAGGTGCTGATTATAGTCCGGGAGTGGGTTCTTCAGCCTTTGGTTCCTCTTTCGGTTCCTCAGCCTTTGGCTCTTCTTTGGGTTCCTCGGCCTTTGGTTCCTCTTTCGGTTCCTCGGCCTTTGGTTCTTCCTTTGGTTCTTCTTCCTTAGGCTCTTCGTTGGGTTCTTCAGCCTTAGGCTCTTCTGTGGGTTCTTCGGCCTTTGGCTCTTCGATAGGTTCTTAAGCCTTGGGGGCTTCGTACGGTT
>CAZFVN010000015.1:0-54984 GCA_964522395.1 uncultured Myxococcales bacterium | reverse complement strand
CACATCGGGGACTGTGGTGCTTTTCACTCAACAGGCTACAGCGCAATTGCCTCCACGCCGCCCTTTGTCTTGACAATCACCCGTCACCACTGTTCTGCTGATTTGGTACTACTACAAACTTTGGAGGTGCGGCATGCCGTCAACACTGGAGCTGAGGGTCCAGCGGGCTCAAAGCTACATCCGACTCAATTTCCTTTTTCGGCTACTCTTTGGCTTGTACTTCATTCTCTACATTGGCCACCTTGTGCTCCTCGCCGGCTATCAGGCTGCCGCTTTCATCATCGCGAGCATAAACTGGGTGCTCGCCCTGATTACCGGTCACAATCAAAAGGGGTTGACTGACTTTGTGCGGAAATTCCTGCGCTTTGATGCGCAGATGAAGATGTCATTGTTGGGATTGGTTGAGCCCATTCCCCACATTGACATCAACCGCTACGACCCGGAGTTTCCGGTTCACCTGGAGGTCCAGGCGAAGCCTGATGCTACGCTGCTGATGTGTTTTTTGCGCCTGTCGTGGCTGATCCACGTCTTGCTGCTTCCGCACTGGGTGTGCATTGCTTTTTTGCGAGTGGCGATGGCGCTGGTCTACCTGATTGGCTTCTTCGCAGTGCTTTTCACGGGACGTTGGCCGGTGGGGCTCTTCCAATTCATCGTCGGTTGTTTCCGTTGGCAGTACCGGATCATGGAGTATTGGTACGGCCTGACCGATGACTATCCACCGTTCAGCTTGAACTAGAGGAGGAGACCATGGAGAATCGATATACAGAAGAGAATCTGATCGTCCTGCTCGTGTTGATGGTTTCGACGGGAGGGCTCTACGCCTTTGTCTGGATCGCCCGGGTGAGTCGTGAGTTTGGCGATGACTCAGTAACCAATGTAATCTTGTCGTTGATGAGCGGCGGCGCCTGGTTGCTCTTTCTCTACCTGCGCTATATGGACAAGGCTGAGCGCCTCAACGGGCGAGAGATGCAATGGTACTATGCACTTCTCATCTTCTTCTCATTTGGCATGGCCGCACCGGCGATGATCCAGTTCAACCTGAATGAGTATGAAACGAACCGTGCCCCTGCCGCACCCGCTCCCGAACCTGCCCCGGTTGTAGCTCCGACCTAGAAGAAGGAGCCCATGAAGCACGGGTCAGTCAAGTAGGCATTGAAGAGCTTGTAGTCCTGAATGCGGGTGTCACGCACATCCTTGCCCGCCCCCTTTCGATCGTGATTCCAGAAGATCGCTTTCAAATAGGGCCACTCATAGCAGACATGGGGAGAGAAGAGTTGCTCCGCAAAAGCCTTCTGGATAGCTTCGCATTTTGCGCCGCCGGCTCGTCCCCATTTGCCCACTCCCATGGCATCAATGTGAAGGGGGGCCAGATCGTCCGTTGGTTCGGCAGCCAGCAGATGAAACTTGATGGCCCGGATCCTCTTGAAATCAAGCCGCGCCACTGAATCGGGTATGGAGGGCTTGAAGTCTGCCAGGGGGACCACGAGGACCTCCCAATCGTTAGACTCAATGGCCACGGAGGCGCTAAAGGTTCCCTTGTCGCAACAGGGCGTCTTGGCATCGCACTCGGGGGCTTTCACATCGCACAAATCAATTTGTAGGTGGGGGTTGGTCTTTCCTTCACCGCGTCGGGCAGAGAACGCGAGTACATTGCCCTTTGTGAAGTCCATTCCTTGATCCCAGTCGAGGCCAAACGCGGTTCCGCCGACGTAGTAGCCGGGGGCAGAATGGGGCTTCTCGGCGGGGGAATCCTTGTCCGGAGCTGCTGCCATCACGATGTGAGAGTGGCCCTCGTGGATGCGTCTGCAGCGGGCATCAGCGGTGCCGCGACTGCGACTCGTTTCCAACGTTCCCCAGGATCCCCACCAGCCTTTGAGGCTGTTGAAGTTGCCAACTGTCTTGACACACTTGAGAGCTTCGTCCACTCGGCAATGAACCGATGTTTCAGCAATCATCATAGGCTTCGCTTTGCCCGCCGCGAATTCGTCGTAGAAGCCCCGGATACGATTGGCGACCGTGCCTGCTCGGGGGGCCTTGTCCTCCTGGTAGAAGAAATCAAAGCCGACCCAGTCAACCGCTTCGTCACCGGGATAGAAGGCACGGGCGCGGGGATAATCACTATACTTCTCACGCCAGTAGGGTTCGAACTCGTGGGGCGACCAGACGGTTTTGCCCTTGCCTTCAGAGAACCGATGAATGACCTCAGCGAAATTTGCAAATGCCTGCTGGTAATCCTCAGGCGTCCGGGCGCAGCCATCCTTCCGATTCCCAAAAAAGCAGGTGCCCCAGGGATACCAGTGTGTGTTCATGTCGTGCGCGAATCGGAGAAAGACCGGCTCGGGCATCTTGGCAATCTGCTCGGCCAGCTTCAAAGTGGCGTCGTAGGCTGGGTTGCCCGGTTGGAAACCCTCTACAAAATCCTGGAATCCGCACTGCGGCAGGAGGGAGAACATCACTGTGCCCACGGGGTTGATGCCGAGCCAGCGGTTGAGCCATTCCTTGGGCAGAGAACTGTATTCGCACTTGCCCGACCAGTCGGCAGGAAAGCCAACGTAGGTGTGAGCCAGCGCCGGTGCACGCCCGAGATCCCTGACGAATTCCTCGATGGACGCAGGCTCCTTGCGCCACTTCTCGCTGCCATCTCCAACGAAGAACCCGATGGCGACTCGTCGGTCGCAACGGCCATCTTTGCATACGTTGGGTGCGGGACAGTCGCCGCAACTCCCGCCGCACCCGTCGCTGCCACAAACACGATTGAGACAGTCGGCGGTGCAGGGCTCCTCGATGCACTTGTATCTGCGGCAGATGAAGCCAGGTTCACAGATGCCGCAATCATTGCCGCACTCATCACTCCCACAAGCCTTGTTCTTGCAGTCAGGAATACAGGGCGGAATGACGCACCGGGCCTCCTCATCGCAGACTCGTTCGGCAGTACAGAGGCCGCAGTTGCCGCCGCAGCCGTCATCACCACATTTCTTATCCTTGCAATCGGGGACGCAGGGCGGGGCCTGGCACTTGAACTCAGCGTTGCATGTATGGTCTTTGGGGCACTCCCCACAGTTGCCCCGACAGGAATCGTCGCCACACTCTCTGCCCTCACAACGGGGCATACAGCCTTGCGCTTCCTCGGCAGGAGGTGCAGCAGGTGCTGGGGCGGGGGTGTCAGGTTGACAGTTAGAGAGGAAGAGGGTGGCTACGATCAGTAGAAAGAACTTTGGCAGATGGTCAAGTTGAAGAAGTCTCAAGCGCGCCTCCCCTCGGGTCTTCAAATGCGGGAGCATGATACCACCCGATGACGCGTATCGCCAGAAGATGAAAGTTGGCATTGTGAGGGTCGCGTGGCAAACTTTTACGCGAGGAGGTTGGTCCCATGATGCACAGCATAACGCGCCTCGCCGCGCGCCTTTTCAAGGGAGGCTTCGGTAAGTCGCTGGAGATACCTGTCGAGCCGCGTACGGTGAACCATTCGTTGCCCGTTGGGGAGTATCCGGCGCTGCTCTGGGACGGGCCAGAGAAGGACCCTCCTGTAGTTCTATTGCACGGGCTACAAAATGGCGCCTGGATCTGGGCACGGGTCGGTGCATTGCTGGCCGGCAAGTTCAATGTTATTGCACCGAATATGCGCGGTCATGGTATCGACGATGCACCTGAGAGCGGCTATTCTCTGGCGGAGACCACAGCCGATCTCCGTTCACTCCTTGATCTGTTGGGAGTTGAGGTTTGCCATTTGGCCGGGCACTCGTGGGGGGGCAAGGTCGCCACCCATTTCGCGGCAACATACCCGAGCCACGTGCGGTCCCTGGTCCTCGCTGATCCGGTTCCTCCCCGGGGGCTCAATGGAATCCTCCAACGCTTTCCGGGCCTGATTGACGCGGCATTCGCCCCTGAGCGGGTGGCCCACCCAAATGAGACAGAGTTCCTGCAGGCGGCGGAGCAACTGGTCTACCTGGTCACCGGAGATGCCGTCGATGCACGCGTCTGGGCGGAGAAGTTCAAACGGACGGAGGGCGGTGGCTATGAGCCGCGTTTACCACAGCGTGCATTTGACGAACTGGTGGCGGAGACCTTCTGTGAAGATATCAGTTTGATGGCCGCCACCATCAGATGCCCCGTGATGTTGCTCAAGCCTTACTTCACAGTTGCCTTCTTGCCCTGGGAAACAGCCTCCTTACGACGCGCCTATGGCCGGGCCCAATTTCGGCGTATTGCCGGCGACCACTCATTCATCCACTCCAACGCCATCGACACCGCGCAGGCCATGGATTCCTTTCTTCAGGGTTTCCGAAGTGCAGTGGAATAGCGTGGCCAAGCTCGCTCGTGCCGGTGCGACGCGAGGGCGCGCTGCCACGGGGGCTTGCGCTGCGGGTGCGCGTGGATTATATTGGCGTCTCGTTTAAGGACTACACGCGGTCAAGCTGTCCAGGAGGACCTATGAGTGATGTCTCTATCAGCCCCAGTGGGGAAGCGTTTGGCCTTCCCCAGGAGGCAGACTACGCTACCGAGTTGCTGCGCCTCGAGGGTCTCGTCGAGCAGGCCAGAAAGGCCGGGCAGGAGATTGTGGTTGTTTTAGGCGTAGGGTTTGTCGGGGCCGTGATGGCCGCCATCATCGCCGACTCAGTAGATGACAAGAGCGGCAAGCCTGGCAAGTTCGTGATTGGATGCCAGCGTCCCAGCACCCGCAGCTACTGGAAAATTCCGCTGCTCAATCGAGGGATCTCTCCGGTCAAGGCGGAGGACCCCGAGGTCGATCCGATGATCCGCCGTACGGTGGTTGAAAAGAAGACCCTTACCGCAACCTTCAATTCGGATTGCCTGGCCATGGCTGACGCCGTGGTGGTGGATATCCAGTGCGACTATGTGAAGCAGGACCTGGGCGACATGCGCACCGGTGAAACCGATATGAAGGCCCTCGAGGCTTCGATGTTGACTCTCGGTGAGAAGATCCGTCCAGAGTGCATGGTGCTCATTGAGACCACTGTCGCACCCGGCACCACCGAGTTTGTGGCATTCCCGATTATCAAGCGGCAGTTCAAGCTGAGAGGGATTGAGACTGACCCCCTGGTTGCCCACAGTTTCGAAAGAGTGATGCCCGGACGGGAGTACGTGCGGTCGGTGCGGGACTTCTGGCGGGTCTGCTCGGGGTGCACCGCCGAGGCCCGGGCTCGGGTAGGGAAATTCCTGACAGAAGTATTGAACACCAAGGACTTTCCTCTCACCGTAATGGATCGGCCAATTGAGTCGGAAACCACGAAGATTATTGAGAACTCATATCGGGCAACGATCCTCGCGTTCCTCGATGAGTGGAGTCTCTTTTCAGAGCGCAACGGGGTTGATTTGACGAAGGTCATTGAGGCTATCAAAGTGCGGCCGACCCACTCCAACATGATCTTCCCGGGGCCAGGCATCGGCGGTTATTGCCTACCCAAAGATGGCGGCCTGGGTCAGTGGGCTTACAAGCACATTCTTGGCTTCGAGGACGATATCTTCAAGCTGACAACCCAGGCCATCGACATCAATGACACGCGCAGTCTGCATGTGGCCGAATTGACCCGTGACGCGCTCCGGAATATGGGCAAGTACATCGCCGGTTCGGAGGTCTTACTCTGTGGCGCGTCCTACCGGGAAGACGTTGGAGATACTCGCTACAGTGGCTCCGAACTTGTCGTGCGAAAGCTCACGGAGATGGGGGCTTACCTCAGAGTTCACGACCCTTATGTGGACCACTGGTATGAGTTTATCAACCAGGATACTTACCCAACATCGGGGCAGTCATGGAAGCGGTTCTTTCGCAACCAGGAGAAGCTTACCGACCTGACCGTCAGCAAGGATCTGAAAGCCTCCCTAAGGGGTGTAGAGGCGGTCATTCTTGCGGTCAGGCATGACCCCTACCTGGCCCTCGAGCCGGACCAGGTCGTGGAGTGGGCGGGGGGGCCGGTTGCTGTGGTCGACTGCTTCGGCATTCTTGCCGATCATGAGATTGCACGCTACTTCGAACTGGGGTGTGAAGTGAAAGCCCTGGGGCGAGGCCATATTCAACGCATCAAAAAGGCGGTACGTCGACAGGGTGAGTAGGGGAGTTTCTCTTGACGTAGCGCCAGGAAACCGTTATGCATATTGTTGCGGTCGAGCGTATAACTATGCAGCCGAGCGCATGGAGGTAGCATGAGCACCAGGAAAGTAGTGCTAGCCTATAGCGGCGGTCTTGACACATCGGTCATTTTGCGATGGCTCTCCAACAAGGGCTACGAGGTGATTGCTTACGTGGCAGACGTTGGGCAGGAGGAAGACTATGAGGCGGTGCGTGCGAAAGCGCTCACCAGTGGAGCGAGTAAAGTCTACATTGAAGACCTCCGGCAGGACTTCGTGGAGCACTATATATTTGCGGCGCTGAGGGGTAACGCTATTTATGAAGGTCGCTACCTGCTGGGGACTGCGCTGGCCCGTCCCATTATCGCTCGTCGACAGATCGAGATTGCCGAGATTGAGGGAGCTGAGTATGTCTCCCATGGCTCCACGGGAAAGGGCAATGACCAGGTTCGCTTTGAACTCGCGTATTACGCCTTGAACCCCAATATCAAAGTGATTGCGCCGTGGAAAGATGGCGATTACCTAGAGCAGTTCAAGGGTCGCTCGGACATGATTGCTTATGCAGAAGAGTACGGCATTCCCATCAAGGCCTCCCGGGCGAAACCATATAGCGAAGATGAGAATCTCTTCCACATCAGCCACGAAGCTGGAATTCTTGAAGAGATCTCTCTAATTGCACCTGAGTCGGTCTATTCCGTGACGAAGGCCCCGAAAGACGCACCGGACGAAGAGACCCGCCTTGAGATACACTTCAAAGACGGCACGCCGGTGAAGGTCGTCAATCGGAATGACGGCACCGTCAAGAGCGGCGCGCTGGAACTCTTCCTCTATCTCAATGAAGTAGGAAGTGCCAACGGGGTAGGGCGCATTGACATCGTTGAGAATCGTTATGTTGGCATCAAGTCTCGTGGCGTCTATGAGACACCGGGTGGTACCATCCTGTGGGCTGCCCATCGGGACCTGGAAGCGGTAGCCATGGACAAAGAGGTTATGCATATTCGTGATTCTCTGGTGCCGAAGTTCTCCGAAATCATTTACAACGGCTTCTGGTTTTCGCCGGAAATGGACTTCCTCCTCAGTGCCTTCACGAAGAGTCAGGAAGCGATAGACGGTGTTGTCACAGTGTCACTTTACAAGGGCAATTGTATGGTCGTTGGGCGTGAGTCACCGACCTCCCTCTATGACCAGGACCTCTCGTCCATGGAAATCGAGGGTGGCTACGACCACAAAGATGCCGACGGCTTCATCAAGATCAACGCGGTGCGCTTGAAGGCGCACGCAATTGTCATTCGAAAGCAGCGTCCCTACGCCTGGCGCCGCATGAAGAAGAACAACTCGTGATGCCATGACCAAACGGACGAAGAAGAGTGAGAAGTTGTGGGGTGGGTCAGGGCTCGACTCCCGCATTGAGCGCTACACCGTGGGTAACGACTACCTGTTGGATCTGCGCCTCGTGCCATTCGATTGCCTCTCCTCAATTGCCCACGCCCGGATGCTTGGCAAGGTTGGTCTGCTTGAGGGAGATAGTGTCTTGGCCCTGGTTGATGGCCTGCAGGAGATATTGACGCTTTCACGCAAAGGGCAGTTTGCGATTCTGCCGGAGCAGGAAGACTGCCATACCGCTATCGAGCAGTGGCTGGTGGACAAGTTGGGCGACGCTGGCAAGCGTATCCACTTAGGCCGCTCCCGCAACGACCAGGTTCTGACCGCATTGCGACTCTACTACCTGGACGCGTTGAAGACGCTGCGGCGGGAAGTAGCGGGGTTGGCAACCACGGTGGGGCGATTCGCCACGTCGCATAAGCAGACCCCCATGCCCGGCTATACCCATCTGCGCAAGGCTATGCCGAGTACCGTGGGCATCTGGGCAAATGCTCTGGCTGACTCTTTGGAAGATGACGATGTGCTCCTGGCCGCGGCAATGGAGATTATCGACCAATCGCCCCTAGGGTCTGGAGCTGGGTATGGTGTTCCATTGCCCCTCGACCGCGCCATGACCGCACGGGAATTGGGCTTCTCGAAGGTCCAGGAGAACCCCGTCTACGTGCAGTGGAGCAGAGGGAAGTTTGAGGCCGCCATGGTTCATGCTTGTGGGCAGGTGATGCTGGACCTCAATCGAGTCGCCACCGATCTGGTTCACTTTTCCATGGAAGAGTTCGGGTATTTCGAGCTACCGCCCGAAATGTGCACGGGCAGCTCCATAATGCCGCAGAAGCAGAACCCTGATGTGCTTGAGTTGGCTCGGGCGCGCTATCATGTTGTGGTCGCGGCCGAGACCCAGCTTCGTTCAACCATTGCCAACCTGCCCCACGGCTACCACCGCGATCTTCAACTTACTAAGGAGCCCACCTTTCGCGCCATCGATGCCACCGGCGAAACCGTTGCCATCATGGACCTCGTCTTCCAGGGTCTGAAGGTCAACAAGGCCGCACTGGAGGCCGGCATGACACCGGAACTCTACGCAACGCAGCGCGCCTACCAGTTGGTGACCGAAAAAGGGATGACTTTCCGCGATGCCTACGCCGAAGTAAAAAAGGACCTCGGCAAGTAGCGGCCGTCCCGCCCCTGCAAAGCCGCCATCGAAGGCAACCCCTAACACTGCGTCCGCCGTCACAGCAGCAACCCAAAGCCCGTCCCCACCCGAGCCCAGCCAGCGCGGCCTGAACGCTCCCGCAGTCATCCTGGGGGAGCAGTCCCCACCCACGCCCGTCCAGCGCGGCCTGAACGCTCCCGCAGTCATACAGTGGGCCCAGTCCCCACCCATGCCCGTCCAGCGCGGCCTGAACGCTCCCGCAGTCATCCAGGGGGAGCATGGAATTGCCCGAGTGGTTCAATAGGCCTCTCCCATGCGAGTCGCAGGATCTCCGCGTGGCTTGGAAGTGCCGGGTCGTTGTGCACCAAAGTCACTGCGCACCACCCGAGTTGTAGCGGTGCGCGCCTGGCGGGGGTGATGCGCACCATGCTTGCCGGTGTGGACCAAAGTGGACCAGGGTGGACGAAGGAGTGGACGGGACGAGGGGGAAGACGTGCGCGAGCACGGTGGGTATGATTGGGGTGGTTCCGGTCTCGACTCCACCGCCTGCCCACTCTCAATCTGGCCAGATTTTCAAGAACGCGACTGGTCACTATTTCCGGAACCAGCCGATGCCTCACGGCGCAACCTGTACGACACGTAGTACAGGGCTAGCGCAAACACGAAAGTGACCAAGGGGCTGCCCATCCAAGGCAACCCCTCCCCACCCATCCTTGCCATGCTCGACTGTCTCTACCCAATGAATGCTCGGAAAAACACGCGTGGTTCCACGGCATTGCCAACCATGCTCGGCATTGCTGATCGTCAGTTCCCAGCGGGAACGGGCGGGGGGCAAAGGGAGGGCGCTCCGCACTTAGGCCTCTTCCCCCGCCCGCGCAACTACGGCCCATCTACGGCGCAGCCGGCTTGAGGCGTTGCGCACCAAAGGCAGTGCGCACCACCCAAGCCGTTCCCGGTGCCGCATCTGATGTTCGTGGTGCGTAGAAACGGAAGAGGCTCGTCACAACTGAACCACGCAGAGGTCCTGCGCATTTCTCGGAAATGGATTTTCGCGGTCGCTTGTGTCTGAGGCCGAGCAATCGCAGGATGACCGCTGGAGCGTTGGGGCCGCTTTGGGCTGCTGTTCGAGGTGTGGCGGCAGATGATTGCTTCTGCGATGGCCCGGGTGGTGTCGGGGGAAGGGACGTCGCCGAGCATGTGAGGTTTGGGGGGTGGCGGGCCTGGCTTTGTTGGCCGGTGTAGAACCACTGCGGCAAGAGTATCAAGTAGCCGTTTCCTCGGGCCGAAGATGGGCTGCTCGCCAGCCGATGGCGAGGGAACTTGCGATGAGTAGTGCTGCCCCTGCAAGGGCAGTGGAGGCGGGCCACTCACTCCATACGGCCCACCCTACGATGAGGGATATGAGGACGGAGAAGTAGAGGTATGGGCTAACCACCGAGGCCCTGCCCAAACGGTAGCTCCAGGAGAGACAGAGTTGACCAGAGAGGCTGAAGGCACCAAGACCGAGCAACCCCGCAAACTGCGGGAGAGAAGGCCAGACCCAACCCTGGTGGATGGCAACTGGCAGGGAAAGGACTGAGACTGTGCCGGAGAAGAAGAGCACGATTGTCTCCGGTCGGTCAGTCATCCTGAGCTTGCGAACCCAGACATAGGCGAGGCCCGAGAGCACCGCGGAGAGAAGTCCGACCGTGGCGTGTACGTTGATGCTCGAGAGGTCGGGGGAGACAACCAGGGCCGCACCACAAAAGCCAACTACCGCCAACATTGCAATGATCCACCCCGTTCGCTCTCGCAGAAATAGAAAAGCAAAGACGGCAACGAATATCGGGGAACTCTGATTGAGTGCTGCGGCGAGGCCCAATTCAATATGATTGAGCGCATAAACGTAGGTCATCAGCCCGCCAAAGCCGAGAAAGGAACGGATCATCAGGTCTTTGCGATTAACGCCCGATGGGATTGGCTGGCCGCGGAGGCCAAGGTATCCGATTAGCAAGATGAGGGCTACGATGCCACGGAAGAAGGCTATCTGAAAGATCGGGATCTCAGGTCCAATAAGCTTCACCAGGATGCTGAACGACGCAAAGGAGGTAGCGGCCCCCAACATCAGCCCTACTCCCCGAAAGTCGTCCTCTCGTTGCGACATGTCTCTCCCTGGCAGCAACTTCGGTACCTTACTCCATGACCTTGTGGATGGAAAGTCTCACCGCTACTTGGAGTCACCGAAGTCTGCGGACATCCCGAGGAAGTGGAAGATGAAGGCATAGATGTCTGCTGCCTCCTGGATGCGCTTTGCCGTGGGTTTGCCGGCTCCGTGGCCGGCATTTGTTTCGATACGAATGAGAGCAGGATTCTGCTTTCCGGCCCGGGCCTGCAACTCGGCCACGAATTTCCGGGCATGGCCAGGAACGACGCGATCGTCTGTGTCAGCCGTCGTCACCATCACGGGAGGATAGTTCACCCCCTCCCTGACATTGTGGAGAGGAGAATACTTGAAAAGAAAATCGAAGTGTTCAGGCTCTTCCTCGGCATTGCCATACTCAGGTACCCAGTAGCGACCGACCGTGAACCGGTGGTAGCGGAGCATGTCGGTGACGGGAACCGCGGGGACGACCGCGGCAAAGAGGTCGGGGCGCTGTAACATGCAAGCGGAAACGAGCAGGCCCCCGTTGCTGCCGCCCAGAATAGCGATCCGTTCGGAGCGAGTATAGCCGGCATTGACCAGATGCTCAGCCGCGGCAATGAAGTCATCAAAGACGTTCTGCTTCTTCTCCAGCATCCCTGCCTTGTGCCACTCCTCGCCATACTCCGAGCCGCCGCGCAAATTGACCAGGGCGTAGATGCCTCCTGCTTCCAGAAAGATCAACCGCGAAGTCTTGAAATAGGGTGTGAGGTTGATATTGAACCCCCCGTAACCATAGAGTAGCACAGGAGTATTCCCGTCAGGTTCGTAGCCCTTCTTCATGGTCACAAAGATGGGGATGGTGGTCCCGTCTTTAGACTCATAGAAGAGTTGTCTGGTCTCGTATTTGGTGGCATCGAAAGCAACGATGGGCTCGCGAAATATTTGAAGGGCATTGGTGGTAATATCGTAGCGGTATATAAGAGGGGCCTGAATGAAAGAGGTGTAGGTGAGGAACATCTCGGGAGCCATCTTGCGGCCGCTCAGACCCCTGATGCTGCCCATTTCGGGAAGCGGTACGTACTTCTCGTCAGTGCCGTCAAGGGCATAAGTGAAGAGACTGTTGGTGGCGTGGGACATGGTATTCACCACCAGCCGACCACCCGACATGACGACCTCGGAAAGAACTCTACTCTCGTGCTCGGGGAGAACCTCGCGCCAGTACTTCTCTGCGGGGGCCTCAGTGTCTATCGCGACGATGCGTCCGCGCGGCGCATTGCGGTCGGTGTGGACGAAGAGCGCATCATTCTCGTTTTCAATGAAGGCGTACATCGCCTGGCCGGGCTCCAGGAGACGGTGAAACTCCTCCGCCTCAGGCTGCCCTGCATCGTCGAGAGGCATGACATAGAGTCCATTACGGGGGTCGGTGCCGTGGTAGACGGTGAGAATCAGATAGCGACCATCTTCCGAGGTCTTCGGATGGAAGCCAAGCTCCTTGGCGTCCTCTCGCCCGAAGATGAGCGGATCCTGGTCCTGCCGGGTTCCCAGCGCGTGGTAGTAGACGCGGTTGTAGTTGTTAACGTCTTCGTCCGCCACGCTACCGGGTTCGGGAAAGCGGTTGTAGTAGAAGCCCGTACCGTCCTTGGTCCAGGCGATACCGGAGAATTTGCACCACTTGATGACCTCGGGGAAGTCGGCGCCAATACCGACCTTGCGAATGCGGAATTCTTGTTGGTCGCTACCGTGGACGCTGAGGCCGTAAGCGAGGAACTTGCCGTTAGGACTGATTGCCCCCCCAGAAAGCGCCGTGGTGCCATCTTCACTCAGGCGATTAGGGTCTAGAAGGACTCTCGGTTCACCCTCCAGACCCTCCTGAACGTAGAGTACCGACTGGTTCTGGAGGCCATCGTTCTTGGAGTAGAAGTAGTGGCCACCACGTTTGGCAGGGGCTGAGAATTTGGGATAGTCCCAAAGCTCGGTCAGCCTGCTCGTCAGGGGAGCGGTCATTCCAGTCGTCGCGAGAACCCCCTGCGTCACCCTGTTTTGCGCAGCGGTCCACTTCTTCGTTTCGTCAGAGTGGTCATCCTCAAGCCAACGGTAGGGCGCCGCCACCGAAGTGCCATGGTAGTCCTCCACGAGATCCATCCGTCTCGCTTCAGGGTAAGACCAGGTCTGGTGCGCGCAACTGGCCAGAAGGGCCATTGCGCTGAGGGCTACGGTGAGACGGATGCGATCAATCATGGCGATTCTCCTGTGCCAGAAGGGGAGGAACTGGCCTGTAGAGTAAGGATGATATTGGGTGGCGTAAAGGCAGCAAAGTAGAAAAAGAGCGCGCCGAAACCTGGCCAATGGGCGAGGAGCAGCGCACCGAAGTAGAGTGCGGCGGGGACGCGCATCAGTAGATCGCGACGCAGGACCCTGCGGCCGACCTTTGCCCGCCAAACCTTGAAAGAGAGGAGGAGGGAGAGGAGGACTACGAGGGTGGCCACGACGTCAGGGGGAAGCGGCACATTTACCCATCGCAGGAGGCCCCACCAGGATGCAATGAGGAGCAAGTGTGTGCCGGCCAGAGTGATCGGCAAGACCAGAAGATCCCAAACAGGTGAGCGAGTCTTCGTCCTATGCAATACCGCCGCACATAGTACAGAATAGAAAAACCAGCCGAGGATGCCGATGGGAGGTACCTCGAAGATTCCCGGTTCAGTCCAATGCCAGAGGCCCGCGTGTACCGCAACGGGCTCGATAAGCGCGGCATCGGCCAGGACGAAGAGACCGGCCGGAAGGGCAACTCCAATCGTCGAGGGGGTGGGGCGACTGTGCGCAGAACGCAACTGCCGCGCCAGATTGATGGCGGAGTGAATGACTATGGGCCAGATCATCAAAACCAGCAGGGGAACATGGCCGACCTTCACCCACCATCCATCAGAGTAATCGTAAAACCCGTAGAGCCTAATGGCAGACTCCTCCGCCAACCAGGCGGCAAACCCGGTAAGAAAGAGCTGCCAGAGGAAGCGGCGGGGAGCGCGCTCTCTACTGAACTGGAGCAATACGTAGAGCACCACTATCAGAAGCGCCGCTGGTTGAATCCACTGATACATCGTCACGCCCCCGAACCAGGAAGCTGGAAGAATTCCCAAAGGTGGTAGCACGCCAGCAGCCCGGCGCCAAGCCAGGTCAACGCGACGCAGTCAAATGTCGTGACCAGCGCACGCCTCTGGAGGCGGCGATAGGCGACGAATTGCAACAGCGGAGCGGCGCCCATTACCGCGAGTCGCCACGGGACGATGCCCGCAATGTATCCGATGACCAAAGCGGCCAGTGAGAGGGCCAGGAGGGCCTGGATAATCTGCCCGGCCACATGGGCACCGTGTACCACAGGGTAGGTGGCAACGCCTGCGGCGCGGTCGCCCGGCTCGTCTCTCAAGTCATAGATAATCTCGTAGCTCAATTCCAGGGGAAAGAAGAACGTCAGTGCGCAAAGCACGGTCGCAAAGTCAACCCCTGGTGCAAATAGAAGACCTCCGGCGGTTTCGTAGAGCCATGCCAGAGGATAGCCGAAAAGAGTAATGATGAAGCCGAGTGCAGAGGCTGTGTTCTTCCAGAAATAGAGTTCCTTTATTCGTCGGCGGCCTGGTAGCAGAGGCCAGTTGTAGGCAAACCCCAGGGCGTGGTATGAGAGTCGGAAGGGTGTCAGTGAGGGCATCATCGTATGCCCGACTGCCAGCGAACCGAGGAGAACCGTAAAACCCGCCACCAGCACGGCCAGCCGATGGCGCTGGACGAAGCCGGCCCCCTCGATGGAGTTGGCCAGGTCCTCGTCGAGGTCAACTGCGCGATTGAGCAAGTTGACGACAAACCAGTCCAGCGCACAGACAAGCGCCAGACCCCAGAGGTATGTTCCCGTAAAGAGCCATCCGAAGGTGAAGGTGCCCAGCGCCGCAATGGCTACGATGTGGAGGCGGCTGATGCTCGCGAAGGTGCTCAGCACCGCCATCACTTCGCGGCCGCGGGACAGGAGTATACGCCCTGAAGTTCTTCGCCACCGCGCCGAAATCTGAGGGCCAGAGGTTTGCCCAGGTTAAGCGCGCCTAGCGCGCTGCGAGTCAACTGATAGGGGCGCCAAATCTCCTCGCCGTTGGCGCGCAAAATCAAATCTCCAGATTGCAGGTTGGAACAGGGGGCAGACTGAATAACCAGAAGACCCTTATCAGCTTTCAGCGCTTTGCGCATCAGGGCGCGGGTCAACGTCGGAACGCGGTACTCGATGAGTCCCTGAATCGTGGCATCCTTCTCCAGAGCATCGAGTTGCTCAAGCTTGACGCATAAGGGCTGCAAATCCTGGAACGCGTATTCGATGGTGGGGCCCGGACTCTCGAGGACTTTCAAGTTGGCCAGGGGAGAACCGGGTGCGATGGTCATCTCCTCCTGCAATTGCGTAACCAGATCGCGATAGGACTCCCGCGCAAATCCGGTCAACTCTGGTCGAGCATCGGCGCTGGTTGGGAGTTGCAGGCCACGAACTTCATGCTCCTTGGTGATCGAAAGCAGAGGTCGGCTAGTGGCTACGTGGTAAACATCAGCGCTGTACTCGAACTTGCTCTCGAACTCGGCGGCGAGACCGCGCGTTCCATCTTCGTTTACGATTGCCCGCTCGCCCTGCTGCCACGATTCCGTGAGGGTCATGCGGATGGCGATGGCCTCTTCCGGCTTCAGACCATACCTGCCGAGAACTACCTCCAGGTCAGTCTCCTGAACGAGATTGGTGAGGAGTCCCTTGACGAGGACGCGATACTCGTCGGGGCCGATTACCACCATCCCAGTGCGTCTCGTAAACTCCTGCGCTAGATCGTTCCAGGTTTGATAGACCTGGTAGGAGGCCATGTTGCGAAAGTAGCATTCAGGCTGCAAAATGACCACTGCCTTGGCCGCGGGTACATTGTTGAGGTACTCGTACCGTTTTACCGACCGACCGGGGCCGCAGGCGAGAAATGCGAGGCAGGCGGCCACCGTCAGCACCGTGCCTCTCTTCACAGATACAGTCATCAAAATGCCTCCGCTGGAAAAACCTTGACTTCGTGGGCACTTTTCTTATAAATGATCCCTCGGATTTTGCAAGGAGGCTCTTCATGGCCCGAGTCACTGTCGAAGATTGCTTGGATGCTATTGAGAATCGTTTCGCGCTGGTGCTCATTTCTGCCAAGCGCTGCCGTCAACTCAAAGACGGTGCTGAACCCATGGTCAAGCATTTGAAGAACAAGGAGGCGGTCACCGCGTTGCGGGAAGTGGCTGCTGGCCGAGTCGAGTGCGAAACTGACCTCAAGGAACTTCTCGAAACGACCCGTTTCTAACACCTCATTCCATGCCATCCATGCGTAGCTTATGGCCGCTACTAATCGTCCCGCTATGGGTCGCGTGTGGGCTCCACCCCTTGCCAGAACCTCTACTGACGGCTCCATCCCAGGTCAAAGAGACCTTTGCCGCACCACCCCATGAGACATTCCTGGGTGAAGCGCGTATCGATTACTACGGCCAGGGACAGGCACGCAAGGGGAAGGTAACCATCATGACGGCCCCACCTGGAAAGGTGCGCCTGGACGTGCTCTCCTTCACGGACGACCTGATATCTGTTCTGGCCGTGCAGGATGGTCAGTTCATCTACTTTGAGCGGGGACAGAAGAGCTGCCTGGCGGGTCCTTTCTGCGCTGCTCCAATGGTATCCAGATTCCCGACTCTTGCCGACCCCGAAAAGCTCTCCGGAGTATTGCAAGGCATCTTGCCGCTGCTCGCCGACCCGGAGAGTGAGTCCTTGCGGTTCTCCAGGAAGGAAGGTCTCTATGTCCTGACCCTGACGGCGGGAGACTCGCTACAGGAAATTCGCATCACACCAAAAGGGCTGTGGCCAACTCAAGGCTTGCTCAAACGCCATGGAAAGGTCATTCTGAAGGTCGATTTCGTAGGGCGTTTGAAGGTTGGAGACCGGACCGTGCCCCACCGGGTGCGGTTACGTGCGCCAGAGGACGACATTGACCTCTCTTTTGAGTTCAGAGAGGCAGAATACGGCTACCAGTTCAAGGGAGACCCGTTCAATTTCGAGTGTCCGACTGGAGTCGATGTGCAACTCCTCAACTGTTTGTAGGGGGGCTGATGAAGGGCAAGGGACGTCTTCTCGTACTCGAAGGAATAGATGGCGCGGGAACTACTACCCAAGCGGCGAAAATCCAGCAGTGGCTCCAAACTCGTGGGGTTCAGGCCGTGGTTACCCGGGAGCCCTCAGATGGACCGGTTGGCGTTACTATCCGCCACGCTCTGCGCGGCAGGTTGCGCCTCCCCGACGTAGCAGGTGGTGGTGAACTGCCCAAGGAGACTGTCGCGCTGCTCTTCGCCGCGGACCGCCTCGACCATATCGAGGCGGAAATCAAACCTGCCCTGGACCGTGGCATTTGGGTCATTTCTGACCGCTACGTGCAGTCGTCCATAGCTTATCAGGGCACCCTCATCGATCTTGATTGGGTAGAGCAAATCAACCGCTACGCAATTGTGGCGGACATTACGCTCTTTTTGCGCATTGACGCTGGGGTCGCATTGAAACGGATTGGCTCGTCACGTCTGCAGCGGGATATCTTCGAAACCAAGGAGTTACTCAAGCGCATCTCGGACGGATATGACCGCTACTATTCCAGCCACCCCGATGCCGCCATTGTCCTGGATGGCGAGAAACCGCTGGAGGAGGTTACCGAGGACGTCTTCGCGGCCCTCGAACAGGCCTTCCCAGAATTGCGCTCATAACCTCCACCATCCCCCACAAGGGCAGCATCGCCGCGGCGCACACCATGACGATTGATGAGAGCAAGCCGAGGTAGCGTCCCGGCCACCAGAACACCTGCAGCGGGACTTCTGCAAATATGAGCATCACGACATTGGCGAAGAAGAGGATTGTCAGGAGCACATTGAAGCCGCCCTTGGCAGTTTCCAGATCTGAAGGAGAGAGGTTCACGTGGCTGCCGATTGCCACCAAGAGGTAGATAAAGAGCCACGTCTGCCAGCGGCCGAAGGAGAGCCCCCGAACGGTTGAAACCAGCGCTTCTCCAACGTTACCGAGCCAGACGATGACGAGGCCAGGTATCTCTGAGAAATCGACCAGCTCTGCAGCCGATGACGCAGGAAGGTGGAAGACCCCTTCCCCGAGCAGCAACCAGGCCATGATTATGAGCGCCGCAGCACCGAGGAGAATAGGGCCCAGGGCAATGAAGAAGTTCCCCACGACGTGGAAGATGTTGTCCTGGTCATAGGAGTGCTGCACGTACCCCAGCCTGCCATTCTTCACGTCGGGGGAGAAGAGCTGCATCGACTCGATGCGATGGCCAAATAGTTTAGCCATCACCGCGTGCCCCATTTCGTGGATTGGCGTGCCTACCCAACCCAGGGCAAAGATGTATCCGCGGACACCGATGAGATCGACTAGACGCTTTTCAAGACGGTGGGAAATGAGATGTGACGAGAGGGTTGCCAGCAGCAGTGGCCCGAAGAGAATGAAAAGCTCCAGGAAGGTCATAAGCGTGGCCTGCAGAAGATGCATAAGGGTCGCCAGCAGTGCGTCCCAAAGCCAGGCCAGAACAGCTTCCATCGAGTATTCTACTCAGTTTCCCATGAGCACTTGCCATCCACCTGGCACTCAGAGTAGAACTCATAGCTCAGGGTGTAGGGCTTGCACATGGTTTCGCCGTTGTTCTTGATTTCGGCAAAGACTGTTTTGGAATCGTTGGAAACGATCCACGCACCTGTCCAATTCAGGACCTCCTGCTCGACTTCCCCGGCTCCGCCGCTCGATGAGCATGAACTGTACTCCGTGCCCTCACAATCCTGCGCGGCGACGCAGAGGTCCATGTCGGCCTCGGGAGGGGGAGAGAGTGTGATAACCATGGTGAAACATCCATCAGAAAACGTCCAGCCGCACGGCAGCCAGTCGCTGTTTTCTTTGCCCAAGATCTTGTACCAATCGGTGTCAGAAGCGCCATCTTTGTAGAGCGTCCCGTTGATCGTCATCTGTTCTGAACCTTCCGGCAACTCTCCCAGGTCGCGAGCCATGTCGCACGTATCATTCTCTTCGTATTTGTCCGCTGGCAGTCCGTTGTCAATCTCCGTATCGCAATCGTTGTCTTTGAAGTCGCAGAATTCATCAGTTGGGGGAATGGAGTCTTTGCAAATGACAATGCCGTTGACACAGGTCTGTACTCCGGCCACGCACTCACCATCATCATCGCCGCATTCCGTGCCACCTTCAGGGTTCTCTTCGTCAACCTGACCGTCGCAGTCATCATCTTTGTTGTTGCAAAGCTCATCCACGGGGCCGACGAAGTCTTCGCCGCCACACTCGCTCCAGGATTTATCGGCAGTACAGTTCTTCACTCCCTTCTTGCAAAGTCCGTCGTTGGTGCCACAGGCGGCCTTCTCGCCTTCTTCGCAACAACCGTCAAGGTCTTCATCAATGTCGCCATCGCAGTCGTTGTCAAGGTCGTCGCACACTTCTTCCGACGCGCCCTTCGTGGAGTCACTGTCGGAACATTCCTGGATCAGCTCACCACCCTGACAAAGTACGATTTCGACCTCTTCGCATTCGCCGATGCCACCGCAGGTCAACGTGCCAAGATCTTCGTCAATATTGCCGTCGCAGTTGTCGTCCTTACTATTGCATTTCTCGTCGGCATCGGGGTTGACGCTCTTCTCATCATCGTTACAGTCTCCGGCGCCATAAGGGCAGAGGTCGGGATTCCCGGAGAAATCCATGTTTTCGTCACAAAAACCGTCATGGTCTTTGTCGCACTCTTCATCAACGAGGCTATCGCAGTCGTTGTCCAGTCCGTCGCAAATTTCTGAACTCCCAGCTTCGCCCGCGGAACAAGTACCAAACGCACCGTCAACACAAGCCATCTCACCCTGGACGGTTCCGCAGAAACACTCCTGCACGATGCCCTCATCGATCTCACCATCACAGTTGTTATCTTCCCCATCGCAGACTTCTATGGCAGTGCACTCGCCCCAGGAGCCATCCACTGTGCAGACCATCGAGCCGTCAGTGTCGCAGGTAGTCTTGCAAGCTGCCTCGGCCCCCTCGTCGCAGAATCCTGGTCCACAGTCGTTAAAGGCCCCGTCTATGCACTTCTGCTGGCCTTCGGACCCGTCTTCCTGAGTACACGCCGCGATTTCGCCTTCGGAACAATCTGGCACTGTTTCGCCGTCGCCATCCCCACTACATGCGCCAAACACCATCGCTACGACACCGATCAGCGCTAACCTGGTCCATTTCATCGCACATCCTCCGTCACATTTCGGTCTGCATTCATTTTGCGAACTGCAGAACCATACAATGTTGGCGTAGCCAAATCAAGGCCCGCGCTTGATTTACCTGTGCCCCGGGGATAGCATCGCGCGAGCAATGACTAGTGGAGGCTTTGACGCCGATGCTGCAGGTGATGCTGGTTGACGACAAGGAGTTTGAACTTGAATCACTCTCCTTCTTGCTGGAGGACGAGGGCTACAATGTTGTCGGTTTCACGAAGCCCGCAGAGGCCCTCGAACATCTTGTAGGTGAGCGGGTGGATGTCATCGTTACGGACCTCCAAATGCCCAGCATGGACGGCATTGAGCTGACCCGGAAGGCGAAAGACCTCTACGCTGACATCGAAGTCATCCTGGTGACGGCTTACGCCTCCATCGAAACCGCTGTTACGGCCATGAAGGAAGGTGCATCGCACTACATCGTCAAGTCCCCAAAGATGGGTGAAGAGTTGGTTGTCATGTTGGCCCAGGTTGCTGAGCAGGTAGCCTTACGTCGAGGCGCCGATGACTCGGGCGCAGAGGCAGGGGCCGAAGAGCGGCTGGGAGGATTGATTGGACGCTCGCCTGGCATGCGCCACGTCTTTGATTTGATTCGGTCGGTTGCGCCCCACGACACGACAGTCCTGTTGCGAGGCGAGACGGGAACTGGCAAGGGGGTCGCTGCGGCCGCGGTTCACGCCATGAGCGCACGCAGCGGTCATACGATGGTTACGGTGGACTGTGCGGCTTTGCCGCAGACCTTACTGGAGAGCGAACTCTTCGGTCACGTAAAGGGAGCCTTCACCGGGGCCCACGCGGAGAAGGCTGGTAAGGTGCGAGTGGCGAGCGACTCGACACTCTTCCTCGACGAGATTGGCGAATTGCCATTGGAATCTCAACCAAAGCTGCTGCGACTCCTCGAAGAGCGAGCGTACTCCCCCGTCGGCAGCACCAAGGATCTCTGCAGCGATGCCCGGGTTGTGGCGTCCACCAATCGTGATCTCGAAAGAATGGTTGAGGAGCGCAAGTTCAGACTTGACCTCTTCCATCGTCTCAACGTCGTCACCATCACGATCCCTCCGCTGCGAGAGCGCCGCGCCGATATTCCGCTCCTGGCAGAGTACCTCATGCAGCGGGTCGCGGCCAGACTCAGTGTCTCACCGAAGGGCTTCGCCAAAGATGCTGCAGAGCTAATCTCCCGCTTCTCCTGGCCCGGTAATGTAAGACAACTGGTCCACGCTCTCGAACGAGGCCTTGTGGTTGGCAAGGGTGACGTGATCTCGCCGGCTGACCTCCCGCCAGACGTTGCCGGCCGCCCCGAAGATGAGGATGAGGCCGGGGATTCACTACTGGACAACGAACGGCGGCTCGTTGAGCGGGTGTTGCGGGAAACTGGCTGGAATATTCACGCTGCATCCCGCCGGCTCGAAATCAGCCGCCCAACTCTATATAGCAAGATCAAGAAGTTCAATTTGCGAAAGGACGAGGAGTGATGAGCCTCGATGCTACCGTGCCGACGGGGAGCACCTCCCGGGGACTCTCCCTCTTTTGGAAGGTGCTGTTGCTGGTGGCCGCAGTTTCGCTGATTCCGCTCGGCGCCGCCGTCTTGCTCTCCATTAGCGCGGCAACTACGGTTACTGAAGAGCTCTTGCAAAAGAACCTCCTACAGATGTCCAAACAGGCCGCGGAGCGAACCAGCTATACGCTGGTCAGCATGGACTCCGACCTTGATGTAATGATGGAACTTGCACCGACCGCAACGGCCTTTGCGAGCTTCAGTCACGGGCAGCGAAGGGAGCTCTATTCCACTTCTTCTGACGGCGGTCGGCGTCGAGAAGATGTGCCGAAGTATCGAGAAGTTTCTCTCTTCAATGCTGATGGGACACCTGTGGTGGTAATTGTCGATGACGTTGCCATCCCGGACCCCCAGCCCTGGCAGGGGGCAGGCGGGCGGTGGTGTGAGTCTGCGGATTTCGTTGCGGCCGCTCTGGCCGCGCCCGGTAAGGCGGTGGTTACCGGCCTGGTCGGGTGTCATCCCGAAGTGGAGACCTACACGCCTGCGGGTGGGCGCCTCGGCGAGCGATTCTCTGGTGGAGTCCGGGTTAGCAAGGCGCTGGTGGCGGAAGACGGCGCAGTCAGGCAAGTTGCCAGTCTGCTCCTCTCGCAACTGCATCTGGCCTGGGCCCTGGAGTCCTTGCAGCGATCAGAATATGGGACCGATGTTCTGCCTATGATGGTCGGCCGTCAAGGGTGGGTGCTGGCCCATCCAGACCACCGTCTGACATACGGACTCGACCATGGAGGCAATGTTGTCGCGGGGCAAGACCTGGCCGATGGCCGGTCCATCCAATTAACGAAGCTACCACGGGATGCGGGCGGGTCATTTGTGTCCATTATGGAGCAGACTAATAGTGGAACCAGCGCCAACGTCGTGGTTGGTAGCTTCCTCGGCGAACCGTGGGTCGCCGCGGCCTACCCGGTAGAAGGCGAGGTTGGCAAGTATCACTCCGGCCGGCCCTTTGCCACCGTCGTCGTTCTCTATCCGCGGGACAAAGCTCTGGCGGTCGTATCGAGCCTGCAGTCGAGTCTGCTCGTATTGGGTGGAATCACGCTTCTGCTGGTGCTGCTCGGGTCCATCTTTCTGGCCGGCAATGTAGCCCGTCCCATTCGGCGCCTGGCCTCTGCCGCGCAGGCTATCGCCAGAGGACAGAGCAGGCCAGTCCCCGCGCATCGCCGAGACGAGATCGGTGATCTTGCGCGCGCCTTCAATCACATGGAGCATGATCTTGCTGTGAGCCGGGAGGCTCTCCTTCGTTCCGAGAGGCTAGCTGCCATCGGTAGGTTTGTTTCGGGTATTGTCCACGAAACCAAGAATGTGCTGGCCGGGTTAGGCAACTACGTCAGTCTCCTCGAACGGCGAGCAGATGATGACATCCGGGCCCGCATTTTGCCGCCCATGCGACGGGCGCTGGAGCAGATGGATACGTTGGTAGTGCGATTGCGAGAGCTTTCCCTCGAACCACGGTTGGAGGAGACTGACATCTGCGCAGTGCTCAACCACGCTGTGGAGTTGGTGGAGAACCAGGCCCTGGACCGCAACATCGAGCTGCATCTTTCCATCCCCCCGCAACTCGAGATGCCGCGGGCCGACGGGCCGCAACTGGGACAGGTCTTCTTGAACCTTCTCATTAATGCCCTGGAGGCAGTTGAGCGGGATGGAGTTATTACGGTTCTGGCAGAGGAGCGAGCGGGAGAACTGGTAGTTGTCGTGGGGGACAGCGGTCCCGGACTGCCCGATGTACCTGCTGGCGAGCTGCTCCAACCATTCTACACCACGAAGACTGGGGGGACAGGTCTTGGGCTCTACATTTGCGGCAGCATCGTCGAGCGTCATGGGGGAGCCTTCCTCCTGCGGAACGGCTCTGGGGGCGGGGCAAAAGCCGTTGTGCGCCTGCCGGTTTCCAGGGAGCCTGCGCCGACGGGGTAGTGCCGGATGTTAGCCAGGTAGTTATTGGTGCTGGGCGCCGTCAGGCCATGCACCTTTCGTAACGGCGGCTAACCTCAGACCAATTAACCAGGGACCAGAAGTTGGCCACATACTCACTTCGACGGTTTTGATAGGTGAGATAGTAGGCGTGCTCCCAGACGTCTAGCCCAAGAAATGGAGTGCCACGCCCCTGAATGATGGGATTATCCTGATTGGGTGAGGAGAGTACTTCCAACTTTCTGTCGAGGTCTACATAGGCCCACGCCCATCCAGCCCCGAAGCGTGAATTTGCGGTGCTCTCAAAGAGGTCCTGGAAGTTGGATAGCGAACCATATGTGCCTTCGATTGCGGTAAGCAACTTCCCCTGAGGGCTACCACCCTCTCCCGGCCCGATGACCGACCAGAACAGGCTGTGGTTGTAATGCCCACCAGCGTTGTTGCGGACAACCACTCGCGCATGGCTGGGAACCTCGTTGAGGTTACGCAGCAACCTCTCGACATCCGCTTCGCGCAGCGACGGCTGCTCCAGGGTGGCCAGGGCTCCATTCAGCCGGTCGATGTAACCCTGATGGTGCTTGGAGTAGTGGACCTCCATGGTTCGCTCATCGATAACCGGCGCCAGCGCCGAGAACTCGTATTGAAGTTCGGGCAATTTGTGCATATCTCACCCCCAAGTCCTTCTTAGTAACCCCTAAATATCCGGTCCTTGTCCCTCGGCGGCGTTACCCACCGATAGGGTAAGAATGGGGACTCTCAAATGACTTTCAAGAGAATAACTTGGGGGTGGGGAAAAAGGTTACTGCTGGCGGGAAAATCTGAGTGCAGCGAACATCATGATGATAAGGAACAACAGGGCGGCTGGGCTCCCTTCCCCGCCGTTGCCGGCGGCGCACCCCTGACCCTCGGAACTACCATCAGCTCCGCTACCTGGTCGATCGTTTGCCTCAATGCACTCACCCGTTGCCGAGCAGACGTAGCCGGTGGGGCACTGGCCGCAGGTAATATACTTGTCTTCAGTTTGCTGTTCGTTCCATTCACAGGCACCGGCATCGCTGCACACTTCACCGTCTGCACACCCACCGCAAACTCCACCACAGCCGTCTGCGCCGCATTCCTTGCCATCGCACTGCGGGAGGCACTCCTCCGCTTCGCATTTGTCCGCGGCGAGACAATCGTAGTAGCTCGCATTGGCGTTGAATCCGCAACAGAAGGCGCAGTACTGCTCCACCAACTGGCCGCCTGCACAGTAGAGCAACCAGTTGCCGTCGCACTGCCCGACCTCAGTAATACCGTTACAATCGAATACCTCTTCGCCATCGTCAGGAGGCGGTTCTTCACCCGAAGCGACGCACTTATTGTTGTAACACTGGAAGCCGAAATCACATTCGCCGCAACCATCGCCACACTGTTTGCCGGCGCAGGGGTCTTCGTCGCAAACGAGGCCGATGCCTTCACTGTTGCAGATCCACTTGCCATCCTTCTTCAAATCGTCGTCGTCTCCGTCACAGTCCATGCCCAGCTTGACGAAGGCTTCATCAATCTTGCCATCACAGTCATTGTCCAGACCGTCGCAGGAAACTTCGTCCGACTCATATTCGTCGGGATAGTTGCAGGTCCAGTTGCCTTCCAGTGGGTCGCAGTAGGCCGCACCATTGGCACAAATACCCTTGGTATTGCAGGCATCGGAGGGAATCGGGTCATCGATGTAGCACGTGGGAGGCGGCGTGAAAGTGATATCCTGGATAGTAGCGGAGAGCGCTTCGTAACCATCGAACCACCACCACTTGGAATGTTTGAAATTGGCAGCAATGTGTAGCGCCGGAACCCAGACGTCGGTGCCCTTCTCGGCTTGCACCACGACGAAGTACTCGTGGTACGCGGAATCCTGGTTGTTCCCCTCTTTCAGAACGCGCATCTGCCAGGAAATGGAGTCCGCACCCGAGGAGACAAGCACCTGCCACTTGAACAGCGTGATGGTGTACTGAGTGGACACAGAGTGCTTGCCGTTGACGTAACCTTTGGCCTGAATGTTGGCCTTCGCCGAAAGGTCTGCCAGTTTGCCACCTTCGCTAAAGGCCGCCTTGCCAGTTCCATCAACCTTGCCGTCGATATCAAAGCCTGCAGAATAGGTTGAGGCTACTTCGATGGTCTGCATCGGCTCGTAGGAGTACGTATCGAAAGGAACGCACCAGTCCCAACGGATGCCACCCCATTCTCCCGTCGGATCCATGTCTACCTGGAGGAGCTGGATAACGTCGTCGGGCCACATGATATTGCCATACCAACCATTCTCTTCCTTGAGGTACCAGGAGTCGACAATGTTTGGCGAGGACTTCACCTTGACGACGCCAACGTAGAAGTCGGCATTCCTCGGAATGGAGCTCTCAAACCAGTACCATTCAGAGACGATATCGACTTTGTTACCCGTTTCTGGGTCCTTGACGCCAGCGAAGTGCGTGTCACCCTGCCAGTAGCTGTACCGCTCACGGTCCTCATCATCCTCGTAGGGGCCGGTGGCGACGTCGCCGACCTGAACATTCTCGCCACCCTTGAGCAGGCGGGCGCCGATATAATTGGTCTGCGTCATCGAAGTCCCAATGCCATTCTCTTCACCGTCGTCATCGGCCATCGCGATGCTGGCGAAACTTGTGAGGCTCAGAACCATAATGAGGGTAGTAACCGTGTGCAGAAGCTTCGTCATGGGAGACCTCCATATAGACTCGCCCATATATAAAGCACGGACCGTGCCAACGATACTACTCCACCATTGCCGACGCCGCAAGTCCGCTATTTGCAAAGGGCTGCGAGCAGTGCATGGCGCGCCAACCATTGTGACGCCGGCAGTACGAAGTTGAAATGTGTAAAGAATCTGACTGCCATGCGCCACGTGCGGAGGCCGACTGAGGAATCCAGACGGGCTGATACCGGCGGCTTCGACTGCTTCGTCGGCGAATATATGATTTCGATGGAGGGGGGTCGTTTACTTTACGCAGGGTGCTAACTCTCTTTACACTGTCGGTTGCTGACAGCTTGCTAACAACTCTCCCGACGTCCAACTCTCAAACAGGCGAGCAACACCATCATAGCGAGAAGCAGGGTAGCGGTACCGGTGTTGCCTCGGGCTCCGGCCGTGCACCCCTGAGCTTCGGAACCACCGTCAGCAGCACTGCCTGGTCGGTTATCGTCGGCAGCAATACACTCGCCAGTTGCGGAGCAGATGTAGCCGGTGGGGCACTGTCCACAGGTGAGGAACTTGTCCTCCTGCTCGACCCACTCACAGATACCGTCATCGGCACAGCTCTCGCCATCCTCGCAAGCGCCGCAGATACCGCCGCAACCATCTGAACCACACTCCTTCCCGTCGCACTGGGGCACGCACTCTTCAGCCTCGCACTTGTCGGCTGCCATGCAGTCATAGTAGCTGGCGTTGGCGTTGAAGCCACAGCAGAAGGCGCAGTACTGCTCAACGAGTTGGCCACCGGCGCAGTAGAGCAACCAGTTGCCGTCGCACTGACCGACCTCTGTAATGCCGTTGCAGTCGTAGACCTCTTCGCCCTCTTCCGGTTCGACGGGCTCGTTCTCCGAAATGCACTTGTGGTTGTAGCACTGGTAACCAAAGTCGCACGCACCGCAGCCATCGCCGCACTGCTTGCCGGCGCAGGGGTCCTCGTCGCAAACCAGGCCGGTGCCTTCAGGGCTGCAAACCCACTTGCCGTCCTTCTTCAGGTCGTCGTCGTCGCCGTCGCAGTCCATATCGAGCTTGACGAAGGCTTCGTCGATCTTGCCGTCACAGTCGTTGTCCAGACCGTCGCAGGTCACTTCATCAACTTCATACTCGTCGGGGTAGTTGCAAGTCCAATCGCCTTCCAGTGGGTCGCAGTAGGCGGCGCCGTTTTCGCAGATGCCCTTGGTATTGCACGCGTTGGCAGGGATGGGATCGTCGACGTAGCACGTGGGGGGCGGCGTGAAAGTAATATCCTGAACGGTGGCCGAGAGCGCCTGGTAGCTATCAAACCACCACCACTTCGAGTTACGGAAGTTACCGGCAATATGCATCTCCGGTACCCAAACATCCGTGCCCTTCTCAGCCTGAATCACAACGAAGTACTCGTGGTATGCAGAATCCTGATTGTTGCCTTCCTTGAGGATGCGCATCTGCCAGGAGATGGAGTCCGCACCGGAGGAAACAAGAACCTGCCATTTGAAAAGGGTGATGGTGTACTGCGTCGAGACGGAGTGTTTGCCGTTGACATAGCCTTTGGCCTGGATGTTTGCTTTGGCAGAGAGGTCGGTGAGCTTGCCACCTTCGCTGAACCCTGCTTTGCCAGTGCCGTCAACCTTCCCTTCAATGTCGAAGCCGGCGGAGTAAGTGGAGGCCACTTCGATGGTCTGCATCGGCTCGTAGGAGTAAGTATCGAAGGGTACGCACCAGTCCCACCGAACACCGCCCCATTCGCCAGTGGGATCCATGTCTACCTGGAGAAGCTGGATGACATCGTCGGGCCACATGATGTTGCCGTACCAACCGTTTTCTTCCTTGAGGTACCAGGAATCCACCACGTTGGGAGAGGACTTCACCTTGACGACGCCAACGTAGAAGTCCGCGTTACGCGGAATGGAACTCTCGAACCAGTACCACTCAGTGACCATGTCGACCTTGTTGCCAGTGTCCGGGTCCTTGACACCTGCGAAGTGCGTGTCACCCTGCCAGTAGCTGTATCGCTCGCGACCCTCATCGTCCTCGTAAGGACCAGTCGTGATATTGCCAACCTGGACGTTCTCGCCGCCTTTCAAGAGGCGGGCGCCGATGTAGTTGGTCTGGGTCATGGACGTGCCGATGCCACCAGCGTCGTCTGCATCTTCAGCCAGAGCAACGTTGGCGTAACCGGTCAGAGTAAGCACCATGGCGAGGGTAGTAAGGATGTCGAGCAGCTTCTTCATTGTAGCCTCCATGTCAACTGGCCTCGCTCTACTGCAGGTTTTGTGCCAGCCGCCAGATAGAGACTGGAAGTTCGGGGTTGGGCCTAGTCTGCGGGCCGGTGGGAGCGAGGTGGCCGCGTCCGGAGGCACCGGAAGGAGCGGAGCACAATGTGTAAAGAACTCGACCCGGCGGAGGCGGTCACCAGAAGGCAGGCCTGACACTGCGCACAATAAATACGTGATATCGGGCGGTTACGTGGGGGTCGGATTCATTACAGGTTGGGAGTCGAAAGGCTTACAGGTGGATCGCTTCGCCAAGTGCCGCGGCCACTGCTTCGTGGAGGGACTCACCGAGGGTAGGGTGGGGATGGATTGAGCGAAGCAGGTCCTGGGCTGTTGCCCCCAATGTCCGGCCGAGGGTAAACTCAAGCAACAACTCGGTTGCCTCGGCGCCAACTATATGGACCCCAAGGAGTCGGCCACTTTCACCTTCCACTACTGCCTTGACGAATCCCGCGGTCTCCCCCAGGACAAGGGCCTTACCGTTAGCAACGAGGGGAAACTTGCCGACCCTGACATCTTCAAATCGGGTGCGCGACACCTCCTCAGTCAATCCGACTGAGGCGACCTGCGGCGTGCAGTATGTGCAGGCGGGAACGTTTTCGTAGTCGATGGGTTCCACGGGTCTGCCGCTATGATGCTCTACCGCGACGACTCCCTCTGCCGACGCGACGTGCGCGAGGCAGGGCTGGCCAATCAAATCGCCAATTGCATAGATGCCAGCGGCCGTCGTGCGATAATGGGAATTCGTCTTGACCCAGCCGCCATCCATTTCGACACCGATATCCTCTAGCCCCAGGTCCTCGCTGTTGGGCACCACCCCCACGGCCATGAGCAGCTTGTCGACCAGGAGCGATTCCTGCCGACCCTTGTGGTTGAAGCCGACCTGCAAGCCCTCGCCCTCCCGGGCAACGGTCTCAACTGTGCTCCCAGTGTAGACTTTGATGCGACGCTTTCTAAAGGCCCTCGCTACCTCCTTCGACTGGTCTACGTCTGCCGCCGGAAGAAGCCGGGGCAGCGCTTCGAAGATATGGACCTGGGCACCGAAGCTAGCGAAGAGGTGAGCGAACTCCACCCCAATTGAGCCGGCCCCAAGGATGCCAATGCTGGCTGGCACCTGGGTAAGGGCCAGCGCATGGCGAGCCCCAATGATCCGCTCTCCATCAATTCGCATGGACGGGAAATCTCGTGCCCGGGCGCCGGTTGCCAGAATTACCTGTGGCGCAATAACCGTGGCGACTCTGTTTCGCTCACCATCGAAGACCAATACCTCCCCGTTGCCGTCAAGCACTCCCGTGCCATCGACAACGCGCACGCGATTCTTCTTTAACAGAAGGGCTACGCCACCAGAAAGCCGATTTGCAATGGTGCGGCTGCGCGCCACCACGTCTTCGTATGAAAACCCAGGGTCTGAGACGCTCAGTCCGAAATGCCCGGCCTCCAACATGAGATTATAGATATCAGCGCTGCGCAGCAGCGCCTTGGTGGGGATACAGCCCCAATTGAGGCAGACTCCCCCAAGATGTTGGTTTTCGACGACTACCGCTGACTTACCCAACTGCGCGGCGCGAATTGCTGCGACGTAGCCTCCTGGTCCGCCGCCAACAACCGCAACGTCCGCCACTACCCGTTCCCCCATATCTGCTCTCCTAGTCCTTATTGAAATAACGAGTGGTCACGCCCGCGCCCCACCATGACTTGCCCTGCCCAGGGGGTAGGGCCACCGTGGTATTGCCCGTCAGAACGTCGAGGGCCAGAATCGCACCCGACGAGTCGAAGGCGAATGCCGTCTCACCGTCGCTGGCGAGTCCATAGATGTTGCTATACCCCGTCATTGGACCAATTTCTTCAGTTACCGATCCCCCCGCAGGGTCGACGGTCACGAGGTAAGTGCTGCTGGCCCCTACCTTGTTCACCGCGGCAAAGGTACCGATGCCCTCAATTGAATAAGCGTCACCTGCAGAAGTATAGCCTGCTCCATAGGTGCCCAGTTGCGTGATCGTGGCCTGATTCCCAACTACCGATATCTCGTTCCAGGTACCGGAATTACCAATGCCGATCATCGATTCTTTGCCCGGCTCAATAGTCCCCACAGGAACGATTGTCATGCCGTTGAAGGAGGAAGGGAGCCCACCGAGGTGAATGCACTCGGCGCTGACCGCAGAGCAACGATAAAGGTTGCTGAAGCTGACTCCGAAAATGTGACCTTCGTAATCGATAGCGATATCAGTCATCGATTGGCCGCCATTGGGAAAGCCAAAGACGCCAACGGTCTCCACGATTGAAAGCACGGAGTCAAACCTGTAGAGGGAGCTCGAGGTGTGGGCGTAAATGGCCCCGTCGATGGCCAGGCCTGGCCAATTAGCGTCGAGTGGAGCCTCGTCGCTAACGTCCGGCACGCCGTCACCATCGTCATCAGGGTCACAAGAATCGCCATACCCATCATCATCGAAGTCCGCCTGCGACCCGTTTGCACTGAGCGGACAATTGTCCTCATCGTTGGCAAATCCGTCCCCGTCGGAGTCACTATCGCAAGGGTCACCCAAACCGTCGCCATCAATATCGGACTGCGCCGAATTGCTCACGTCGGGACAGTTGTCCTCTACATCCACAAGAAAGTCTCCGTCCTTGTCGGGATCACATGCATCACCCTTCTTGTCCCCATCCATGTTTTCTTGCCCGGGGTTCGGCGCGCCGGGACAATTGTCCACGCGATCAAGGACTCCATCATCATCCATGTCATCGGGACCTGCATCTATGGAAATTTCGAGGTGGACATCCGCTACATCGACGGGCGGTGCAATGGAATCATCGAACCTTGGGAGATCGAAAGCCGCGTCCGAATTGACGATGTCCGGGTGCGGCTCACGGCCCAGATCCACCGGGCCAATAGGCAACTCCGGAGGATCGAGAACCTGGCTATCGCCCCTATCACGGGTGTCGCCCACACCGGAAAAGGCGTCGCTCCGGCCGTTTGTGTCATCTGTTGTGACGTCGGCAGACGTATCCGTGGTCCCACAACCCGCAGCAACCACGCAGAGAACGAAACCGAGCCAGATTGTCGAGCCAAGAAGAAACCGTCTCATGGTGTAATGCTACCCGGACCACACCCCTCCGTCGAGTGCTTTCTCGGTCGGGTTTGCGCAATGATTTAGGAATCAGGCATTTGCTTGATGGTCCAGGCGACACGTAGGCCACCGGCCGTGGCCATGACGATGTAGAGGAGGGCTGGGGCCCAATTCTGGAAGATCAACGCGCCGATGCCAAAGGTGAGGCCAAAAGCCAGTGCGAGGCCCCCCAACCAATCCCAGATGAAGCCGACATTCAAGACTGGATTTCCCGATTTACGCACTTCGTCGGGGAGTACGCTCCATGCCCCCCCAGGGGAGACTCTCTTGTAGAACTCGATGAGGGTCGCAGTAGGGGTAGGGCGGGTCAAGAAGGTGGCCGCGACCCACGCAACGATGGTCAGCGGAATGATCAGGAAGGCTTTGATGTGCAGCGGCATGGTGGCCACCTGAAAACCAAGAATCTCCATTTCTGGCACCGCGATAGTGAGGATGAGGTTGAGGAAAGCTAGAAATGCCGAGCTGCCCAGCGCCACGATTTCGCTAATCGCGGTGATGCGCCACCAGAACCAGCGGAGCACCAGGACAAGCCCGAGGCCTGACCCCATGAGAAAGGCGAATTCCCATGCCGCAGAGATGGAGGTCAGCAGAGAGGCGACGATGCCTGCGCCAACCATGAGCAGCACCACAACCACCCGGGTTACCCGCAAGTAGTGCTTTTGCGAGCCGTCCTTCTTGATGAACCGTTGATAGACGTCCGTCATGATGTACGAAGCACCCCAGTTCAGGTGCGTATCGATGGTACTCATGAATGCTGCCAGGAAAGAAGTAACAAGGAGTCCCTTGAAGCCAACGCCGAGATAGGTGTTCATTACCAGGGGGTACGCACCAGTGTCGCCGGCTTCGGTGCCTGAGAGGTCGGGGAAGAGCACCAGGGAAACGAGGGCAACCATGATCCAGGGCCATCCACGAACCATGTTGAGCACCGCAAAATAGAGCGTCGCCAGAAGCGAGTGCTTTTCGTTCTTGCACGATGACATGCGCTGAATAATGTAGCCACCGCCGTCCGAGTAGGGGTGAGCCCACCACATCACCAGCATGAATAGGAGGAAACCCACAAAGGGCCCCCCGATTTCACCCGATAGAGGCGGGAAGAGATCGAAGATCTTCTCCCCCTGCTCCGGATTGGACATAATCTTCTCTTTGAGGACCTCCACACCGCCGATCTTGCTGACCGCAATGACCGCCAGGTAGATAGAACCCCCAATAGCGATGACGAACTGCACCAGGTCCGTTGCGACCACTCCGTAGAAACCGGAAAGAACCGCGTAGATCAATGCGACGATAATGCAGGCTACAATTGCGACCCATTGATTGATAGGCATCATCGTCGTGACGACCGCGGCCATGGCCCGTATCACCCAGCCCATTACGAGGAAGTTGAAGATCACCGCGAAGTAGATCGCTTTGAAGCCTCTTAGCGCGGCAGCGGGTTTGCCACTGTAGCGGATTTCGAGAAGTTCATTGTCGGTGGTTACTTGAGCTCGTCGCCAGAGCCTGGCAAAGAGGAAGACGGCCATGATCTGCGCGATACACGCGTTCCACCAGAACCAGTTCCGCCATAGGCCATGCTCCCGCACCATCTCGGTCATCGCCAAGGGCGTGTCCGATGCGAATGTGGTGGCAACCATTGAAGTACCGATGAGCCACCACGGCATGGCGCGGCCGCCAACGAAATAGTCATCGGTAGACCCCGAGGCCTTCTTGGAGAAGTAGACTCCGACTCCGATGGAAAAGACCATGTATGTGGCGATAATGACATAATCGAGGGTTGCGAGCGTTGGTTCCATGACGTGCCTCCCTCCTAAAAGAGTGTTGATGGGTTAAGCAGGGCCCGAGGGAAGTCAGGTCCGGCGGAGTCCGGTAGCTCGATCTTACGTGCGTTTTCAACTATCTTGCTGGCACCAGCTTCAGGAGAAGTCTTTCCTCCAATGACGCTGTGGACATCTGCTTGAATCACCTCACTGAGGTCGTGGTAATATGGACTCAACGGTCGAGGGCGAGCGATGGCCAGTGCCTCCCGAATAATCTCCATCCCAGCCAGTTCCGCCCGGACGGGAAGAGGCACCTGCAAGTCAGCGGGCAGGCGTCCCAACTGCTGGGCGACGTAGGCCTGACTTTCTGGACGGGTGAGGAACTCCACCAGCTTCCAAGCGTCCGGTTGCGACTGCGAATACTTATTCACTGCAAGATGCCAGCCGCCCAGGGTCGGTGCCCCGCGGTGGAGCGCGGTACCGGGCAAGAATGCGATGCCCACTTTGCCACTCACTTTGGAGTCGGGGATGAAGCCTGAGAGATCGTCCCAATCTCTGGCGAATAGAGCTTCTCCGGCGAGGAAGCGCGCCCGACTTTCACTCTCGTGATAGGTGGCCACTGCCGCAGGTGAGGCACCTGACTCAACAAGACTAGACATGGTCTTTAGCGCCTGTTCTACTAAGGATTCATCCAGACTGACACCGTCAGCGAGGATGGTGATGCTTCCACCATGAGAGATGTAGTATTCCAGGAAATTGCAAACCAGCCCCTCATATGCGGCCCCCTGCCAGACGAACCCGTCTATGCCCTCAGCCTTGGCAATCTTGGCCGCGGTGGCAGCAAGCCCTTCCCAGCTCGTCGGAACTTGCTCACCATGCTTGGTCAGAAGGTCGCTTCGGTAGTAGAGGAGGCTCACCGCGGGAAATGCGGGGACCGCAACCAGCTTCCCGCCGTAGCTCGCACCGGTAAGCGTCTGACCCTCAAAGTGTTGAAGGCGCTCCTTTAGTGACGAGGGTGGAGATGCAAGGACCCCCGCTGCTGCCAACTCAGCGGACCAGATCGTGTCCATCTCGAAAACATCTATGAAGGCGCTGCGAGAGGTGAAGGATCGGTGGTAGAAATGGCGCTGCAGATCGGTGGTCGGCTCGAGGGAATGCAAGACGACGCGTAGATTCGGATTCTCAGATTCAAAGTCGGCAACCAGTTTCTCCATGGCCTGTTCGTGCTGAGGAGAGAGGAGGCCGTAGCTGAAAACGAGGGATTTGCGGTCACCCTCTCCCGGCCTCCCGCAGCCACTGGCCACGGTCAGCGAAAGGAAGAGGAGTAGCAACGTCGCTACACGCAATTGCACGAACATAACAGCCTCCCGGCGTTTGGTGGCGCTTCAATGGCACAGGTGATACTCATGGGTTCCAAAGTACACGCCCCGGCCGGAGCGGGTCAAGGGTGACGTTTCTTAGCTTTAGGTGGCGCGCAATTGACCCGCGTATGCGCCTTCTGGTATACACCTTGGCGTCGCACAGGAGGTTTTCATGTTCTTCCCCGCGCTGGCCCGAGTTTTTCTCGCCGCATCCTTGCTATTGGCCTGTAGTTCTACCGCCAATTCTGTCTTGACGGACGCTGCTCACGTGGCAGACGAAGCTGCTGCGGATGTGATCGTACCTGGTGACTCGGTTACGGCCGAGGTGCTGCCTGACACTACTTCACCCGCGCTCTTCAGGATGTGGTACGACGGCTTCTCGAATCCCCCTGCCGGGCCCACTCTCTTTCTCGAGCCAAACAGTGTTAATGGTCCAAACCTCATCACTCTCTTCGTGATGGCCAAGGACCTGGGGGATTTGGCTGGAACAGCGTTCTATGTGGCTTACAACACAGAACTGCTTCGTTTTAGCAACGGGCAAAACCTCCTGAACTTTGGCGATAGTGGTCCCTATTTCACATCCAACGTCGTCAAGGAGCTTTCACCCGGCGTGTTGACCTTCGGTGCTGCCCGGTTCTGCAAGGACAAGATACCGTGGGGGTCCACGGACCAGTGTGGCGGGATTGAAGTAGGCGAAGCCGTCAAGGTGGCTGCCCTGACCTTCGAGTTACTCGGCTCGGGAAGCGGCAGCTTGCGCTTTCCAAAGGGTCATACGCTCTTGTTGCGGCCGGACCGAACGGCTGTTGAGGCCAAATGGATCGGGGGCAGTTTCATAATCGAAGAGATGGAGGTGCAGCCATGAAGAGGCTCTTCCTTCTCCTGCTTTGCCTCCTCTTGTCCACCGCCGCACTTGCCGCCTCCTCTCCTGTGATCAAGCTTCCCAGACTCCCCGCCGAGGCTGCCATCCAGACCTGGGGAGATGGCCCGGATGTAGACCTCTTGCGGGCGGCGATGCCTCACCCACCTTCGGCACCGCTCTTCCTCGACTATCCCGGGCAGCGGGACGTTTACACCTCTCTGCCGGAAGGTGACTTTGACGTCACCCGCGTTGATACAGATGTTTACATCGACATCGATGACGATGGAATCCTCACGGTTGAGACGTTGATAGTCCTGGTGCCGTTGCAGGACGATGTGCAGCAGATTGAGTTTTACGTTGAGCTACCGGAGATTCTAGAGATATCTGAGAGCAGCGGACTCCCGGTGGAGTACAACCAGACCGGGGAGATCTTGTTGGTTGACTTTGGCGCCCCTCTCCCCTTGGAGGAGGAAGTTGAGATCTTCTTCCGCTACAAGGGCGAGATGAACTGTGATGTCAAATTCATGCTCGCCACCTGCAAGCTCCTGGGGGCGTGGAAGTATGTAACTCACTCCCAGTTCCTGCCTCGACTGGGCGGCCATAGTGAAGTCTTCGTTGGCGATATGACCCTGTGGATATCAGGGAAGGACTATGCTGATTGGCATGCCGGAGGAACCGGCACATTCGTCGGGTCGACGGTCTATCCTGACGAAGGTGTAAAGGCTGTGCGCTTCCAGCACCTTTTCCCCACCAGCCTTTACGCCTGGTCTGCGAGCAAGATGAATACCGTCCACGGACATGCAGGTGAGATCCCGATTTCTGCTACCGTCCCGCCCTCGCAGGTGGACAACGTACCCAATATCCTCTCCATTGTGCAGGATGTCCTGGAGTACTACAGCGACATTTACACCTATTATCCCTGGAACAACCTCGACGTGGTTGCGATGCCCAAGAGCTTCTCCGGCGGGTTTGGGCCGCTCTCCAGCATCTTCGTGATGAAGGGGATTCTTGACGCCACTCCGGATAACAATTCCATCTACGGTGCGATGAGCCTCCTTTCCCATGAAGTCGGCCATGAGTGGTGGGGAAACCTGGTGGAGATGGCTGATAGCACTGCGGTGGTGTTGTCTGAGGGACTCTCGGAATTCAGCAGCAATCTGTTTATGGAAAAGGTTTTGGGCGGCAGTAGGCACTTCTTTGTGGAAAACAGCATGACTTACACCTACACCGTACCGCACGATGAAGAGCCTATCATGGTTAGTCCCTTCATTTACGCCAGCCCATATTATTATCAGGTGGCATACCAGAAAGGTGCCGCAGTAATCGATATGCTCCGACTTGAGATAGGTGACCAGGCCGTGCTCGATGGCCTGAAACTCATGAGCGAGACATACTTCATGGAGTACGCTTATCCCGAAGACCTCTTTGCGGTCTTCGAAGAAGTGAGCGGCCAGGACCTGGGCTATTTCTACGAGCAGTGGATGGCCGGTCGCGGCGTCATTCGGGCGACGGTTGGGGCAACTTGTCTTCCGGAGAGCAACGAGTGCACGCTCCGGGTCAAACAGCAAGCCGCCGGCGGTCACGGTCTCTTCCGCTTCAACCTCCCCATGCGGGTTTACCATCGAAATGGCACGTCCACGAATCTGACCATGCGTGTAGACGATTGGGAGGTTGAGGAGGTGTTGCCGGTGGGTGCCAACGAGGTGGAGCGTATCCTAGTTGATCCGCGGCGGCAGCTTGCTCGAATCCTCCGTCCCGCGTTGGTTGGGGACATCGACCTCAACGGCGTGGTGGATGGGGCAGACCTCGTTCATTTGAGCTTCGCCTACCAGGTCAATCTTGTTGTTGCGTCCGATTGGGGTGAGTATTTCTACGCCAATAGTCGCTACCACGAACTTGCCGACATCGCGAGCAGTGAAGAGGCCGGTGACTACGATGGTCGGGTGAACCAAATAGATCTCGATTATTTCATGGAGATAATGGGTCTCGGCGCGGTTCCACCGCGACCGTAGGTGGAGGCGACAACGGGGCAGGCGCTGCCAGCCTGCCTTTGACCGTGAAAGGGGGATAGGTCATGAGTGAAACGTGTATCTTCTGCAAGATTGTGTGCGGTGAGATTCCCGTCGAGAAAACTATTGAAACTGAGCACGCGGTGGTCTTTCCGGACATCAATCCTGTGACCCCCGTACACCATCTGGTCATTCCCAAGAAGCACATTGCGTCCCTGGACGAAGTGACTCCGGGGGACCGAGCCGTAATGGGCGATGTGGTCTATGCTGCGCGGGAAGCCGCCCGCCTGCTGGGGGTCGCTGACAATGGCTATCGCCTGGTAGCGAACACAAACCGCGATGCGGGGCAAGAAGTCTACCACATTCATTTTCATCTGATGGCCGGCCGTGGCTTCAGTTGGCCGCCCGGGTAAGTTCTAGCTCGACGCGAACGCAACTCGGTTGCGCTGGCCAGCGAGACAGCGGAAGCAGGCACTTCGCTGTTTGGGAATTGCGTTCGCAGAAACATAAGAGTCAACACATTCAAGCAACGGCATGTGCCGCTTCCGGGATCGACAGTGAACGGTGGTGACTTTGCGGGAGCTCGTAGCGTTCTGGTGCATAACGATCATCCTATCCTTCGGGGCGCGATGGAATAGGCCGCTATTGGGCCTTATTCTGCACCGTACGAATTGCACCTTATCATGTCAAGACAAAAGGAAGAATAAAATATTACCCCCTCAAAGCAGGCGTCGGTGGGGTAACTTGCGGAGCCAATCCCGCCACGGTTGCGGGAGATCTGGGGGGAGCGAAAGAAGATGCGCGCGAGCGGTGGCATCATCCTGAGCCAAAAGGGCGTTAATCGCACCGTAGACAAGCGGCAAGTCGGTGACAGGAGTGGAGGAATTGCAGCGTTCCAGCCAGGTGGCGGCCGCCGCATATTGTCCGGAGCGCATGGCGGTGAGAGCAAGGTTCAAATTGGCCGCTGAGGAGGACTTCACCACACCGGGAGCCTCCTCTCTCGTTGCCTCGCACCCCTCTACAAGTGGCAAATCGGCTGCGAAGGCCAGGCGCAGGCGCGACGTCACAGTTGACTCTGCCGGAGGATTGCACGGTGTACGCACGAGCTTCTCCCGCAAGTTGGGGAAGTCCTGCATTCTTACAAGAATCAGCAGATGTACCTCTGCCAGGAGAGAACCGACGGGAGCATCGGCAGAGAGTTTGAGGGCGGCATCCAGCTCACCCTCGTGGACTGCGTGTAAGGTGGCGAGCAGGCGCATCTCCAGATCGTTTGGCAATTCCTGCGAGGAGCACGGATTATCCATGCAGGCCCAGGCCATCACCGGGCGGTCCATGAGCAAGGGGATCTGAAGGGTCGGGTCGTGACGCAACCGCACCTGGGCAGCGACCGCGGTGAGCCAGGCATCAGCAGGCCGAAGCCTCGTCAGGGCTGCTGCGGCCTCCGCAGCCACCGACCAATGACGCAAATGGATGGCCGCGAGCAGTACGCATTCCTGCGCATCAACATTGTGGCCGTCTCTGCCCGCCGCCTCAAGACAATGGGTCTCCGCATCCCCATAGTTGGCGACGGCCAACGCGGTTAGTCCCTGCGCAAGCGTCCTCGCCGTTTCGGTCTTTGGGGCCCGTGTACACCCTGGGGCCACAAGCAAGAGTGTTGTCAGGGCTATGTAGAATCCTGGTCTCATCACTCCTCCGTCACGTCCACAACGCTGACAGTGCAGTGCCTGGCGAAATCTCGTTCCATATTCTCCCCCATGCAGAGACGAATGGGGTCCTCTCCGTCGAAGCGTAGCGGAACGACAGTCGGCGAGTCTCGCTCAATGTGCCCGGAACAGACTTCCCGTGAGCGCAGCACTCTTCCCGATTCCTCATGGAAGACCTCCAGGGTGACGCATTCTTCTCCCGGATCTCCGAAGTTACGAAAGCGGCAATGGCTGCGAAGTATCTCACATTTTACCTCAATCTTCGGACTGTAGAACCAGGCCCGTAAAGCCTTGCACGAGCAGAGGGAAAGTGCGAGTGCGATGACAACGAGAAAGAGGGACGGCCCTCCGATCTTTGAGTTGGTATACACCTGCGCAGTATACTCCCGGCATGGGGGATTGAAAAGCGCGCAGATGGGGGCTATACTCGCCACCCATCAAGAGCGTCCAGACGCGATTGGAGAGCCAATCATGCTGCTTAGAATCCTCTCAACACTGAGTTTCGCAATCGCCCTACTTATCCCTCTCGTTGGGGCCTGCGAAGATTCAGCCTTCAGCGACCACTTCTCTACCCGGACATTGCGTATCGACCTCTATCACGGCGGCGACCACAGCTCCGAATTCGCCGCTGTTGACACCCTCACTCGGGAGGGAGATTGGGCCGGGTCTCAAATCCACTTCACCGACTTTCCCGACTACGGCAAGTATCGTTTCCGCGTTGAAGATATTGCCCGTGGCGTTGTGATATTTGCGCAGGGATACTCCACCCTCTTTGGCGAGTGGCAGACCACCGACGAAGCCAAGGGCGTTTCGCGGGTCTTTCACGAAACCGTCAGATTCCCCGAGCCCCGGGCTCCCTTCCGGCTCGTCCTCCTCTCCCGTAATGACAAGGGGGAGATGGTAGAGTACTTCAGGCAGGAATTGGCACCCACCAGCCACCTTATACGATCCGCCGCGCCTCAGGGCACTGAGACCATTGACCTTCACGTACCTGCTCCTCCTGCAACCTGCCTGGACGTAGTTATCGTCGCCGACGGATATGGGGAGCGTCACGCCGAGAAGGCGCGACGGGATCTGGCCCGCTACAGTGAGGTCCTAATCACGACACCGCCATTCGACCGCTATGATGAGCAGATATGCGTACGCGGCGTCCTTCGCATCGCCCTGGGTACCGGGCCCGACGAACCACGCAAGGGTCTCTTCACAGCGCCACCCGCCGGGACGACATTCAATACTTTTGACTCCGCCCGGTACCTCACCACACTGGACAATCGGGCATTGCGTGACCTGGCGGGAAGCGTGCCCTACGACACCATCTTTGTAATGGTCAATTCCAGTCGTTACGGTGGCGCCGGCATCTATAATTTCTTCTCAATCTTCGTTGCCGATAACGAATATGATGAGTATGTCTTCATTCATGAGTTTGGCCACGGCTTTGCCGGCCTTGGGGATGAGTATTACACTAGCTCAGTGGCCTATTCGGACTTCTATCCCCGCGGCATTGAGCCGTGGGAGCCAAACGTCACGGCGGCGTTGTCCGGGCCACAGCAGGTAAAATGGAAGGGATTGCTCACGGTAGATGTTCCGCTGCCGACTCCAGAGGAGGAGCGGTACGCAGATGCGGTGGGTGTTTTTGAAGGAGCGGGTTACTCCGCAAAGGGTCTCTACAGACCTGCCTTGGATTGCAAGATGTTCTCAAAGAAGCGGAAGCACTTCTGCCCTGTCTGCATGGCCGCGGTAGAGGAGATGATTGCGTACTATACGGAGTAGAGAATGGGTGACATCGGACTCCTTAAAGTTGGCGACCCCGTGGAGTTTTACTGCAAGCGGTGCCGCCTCAATCTCAATGGCAATGTAGCCTCCATGGAACATGCCAAGCCGAAGACTGTGACCTGCCGCACTTGCCGGAGCACCGTGGTCTACGCTCGCGAAAAGTCGCCAGAGGAGATGCGCGCCAAGAAGATGAAAGAAGTCATGCGCATCCGTGAACAGCGTCGCCCGCAGTATGCTGACATGTCCCACCGCAGCGATGCGGCGTCTTCAACGGAAGTCACCAAGCGATGGCGTGCAGCCACCGCCGAAGTCGATGCTCGCTACGCGAATCGCTATGACAAACACCGCACGTACGAAAAGGACGACCTTATCATTCACAAAGAGCATGGCCTCGGGTTGGTTACCGAAATCGTGCACAGTAATGCCTTCATCGCCCTCTTCCGGAAAGTCGAGGTGCCGTTGGAGATGGCCGCTGTTCGGGAGGAATGACCATGAGTCGCTTCCTCCTGACTGCAGCTACAATCCTCTTACTTTCGGGTGGGCAGGCGCGTGGCGAGGAGAACCGTAAGACAGACCCCAGTGCTCCACTCGTGAATCGAAGTTACTGCGCCGCGGAGCTTGGCGATGGCCGGTTGGCTGCGGGCACTACGTATGGAGTTCTCTTCTACCAGATCGGTGACCTTACAGGCACTGCCGAGGCACCTCAGCGCCTTGAGCCGGAAAGTCGCAAGCTCCTGCTGCCCGACTCTGTAAATGACCTTGCCTTTGCCAATGGAGTGCTGGTTGTGGCCAACGGACCCTCCGGCGTCAAGCTGGTGCGCGGGGTAGGGCCGGAGGAAGAGCTGACCTTAGTCTCCACGATCAACACTCCCGGCGCCGCCATGAGCGTCGCTATTTCAGGTCGTTATCTGGTGGCAGCCATGGGAGTCATGGGTGTCGGCCTGTACGATATTGACGATCCGAAGTCGCCCCGGCTCCTGGGCGTTTTTGAGACGAAAGGCTATGCTCGCCAGGCGCGCTTCGTGAGTGTCGAATCAGATGATGTCCTGGCCCTGTTGATTGCCAACGGCCGGGGCGGTTTGGTGCGTCTCACAATAGACCCTCTGGCCGAAAACCCCGTTATCCAATCGGAACGCACTGAACAATCAGGCGATATCCGTCAGGTGCTGCCAGTTCCGGGCGGCCTCGCGGTGAGCCGCGGTAAGCAGGGAGTGTGTCTGCTACCTCACGTTTCTCGGAAAGCTCCCGAGCACTGCTTCGACAATCTCGATGTTGTGCGGGGCCTAGCTTTGGCCGAAGACAAGCTGCTGGCAGGCGATGGCGGCGAAGGAATTATGGTAGTCTCTGGTGTCGATGACTGGGAACCGGGTCAGAGCATTCGCTACAAGCTGTCACAAGGTTCGATCAACCGTCTCTATGTCTTTGACGATACGGTGGTTTGCGCGGCAGACTATTTTGGCATTCTGGTCTTTCCCACGAGCAGTTTGTAGGTCCTTACAGACGTCCTCGCAAAGCTCGCTTAAAATCTGCAAAGGAGCCACCTGCTCGGGCCGCTGCGACCAGCAGTGGTCCATCATCCACGCCGGCAGTAGAGAGTACTGCCTGCAATGATGCCTCACGGGGCGAAAGCTGATTGTACCGCACGCCCTGCGAACTTTCTCGCAGGAGATAGCGCATCTTGCGAGTCCCTTCCTTCGGGGTAATCCAGGGAGCATCAGCCAGGGGAGTGCCCAGTTTGGGAACGAATATGCTGACGCTCACCATTACCGGCAACAACGTTCGCAGGTGGTTCACCAGGTCCACAAACTCATCCAAATCCGCCTCGGTCTCGCCAGGAACCCCGATGAGGGTGTAGAGCTTGAAGGCGTTGAGCCCCGCATCTCGGGCCAGTTCAGCGGCGTGGACAATCGACTCCTCAGAAACCTCTTTTTGGAGTTCGTCCCGTAGTCTCTGGCTTGCTCCGTCTGCCGCAACCGTCAGTACCTCACCCCCGGTGTTGCGCAGCAGTTCCACCATCTCCCGGTCGATCCGGTCTGCACGTAAGCTACTGATTCCGGCCCGTAGACCCTTTGATGCTGCCGCAGCCATGACTTCTCGAAGCCCAGGGAAGTAGCTCAGTGCAGCGCCGATAAGGCCGATGCCTGGTGCTCCCTGGTCAAGCGCCGCGACTACCGAAGATGTAGAGGCGAAGCGGAGAGGGGCACTGGGGCGGCGCCCCAAACAGAAAGTACAGGATTTGGGGCAGCCCCTCGATACTTCAACCAGGCACAACTCCCCGAGCGAGGCCTCGGGCGTCCAGAGCGGAGCGATGACCGGCAGCGCCGAATCGTCTTCATGGTGGCACGGCGGGGTAGCCGAGTCGCTATTACAACCCGGCAGCGACCGCAATTCCTCCACCACCTCAGCGCGATGAAGGCTTCCGCTTGCGGCGAGGTCGACAATTGCTTCGGCCGCTACCTCGCCATCCCCGCACACTACAACGTCGCCCACGGCCGAAAGGGGGGCCGGGTTGGACCGACAAAGAGGCCCCCCGATAATGATCGCTGGATGATCCTCATTGCGCTCCGACGCAAGGGCGGGAATCCCGGCATCATCTAACATCTGCACGAGGCGCACGAAATCGAGTTCCCACGAGATGCTCACCGCGACCATATCGCACGCGTCAAGGGGCGTGTTGCGCTCCAGAGAACCAGCAACCTCACCGCGCTCCCAACAGGGGGAGGAGGCCACAAATCGCTCGCAGGCGAGGACGCCGTCTCTATTTAGACTTCCATAGGCCCAGAGATAGCCCAGGGAGGACATCCCTGTAGCATAGTCGTTAGGCCAGACCAGTCCGACGGTAAGTGGAGCATTGCTATAAATGGGATGGGATTCAGATGCTAACAGGGAGCGCGCCGACTCGGTCGAGCGCGCTCCCATCGAAGAGCTATTCGCCTTCCGGTTCGAGGCCAACAATGCTACCTGCGATGGTGTTGAACTTCACACCAATGGAAGCACCGTCCATCTCGCCATCATCGTCGGTGTCGACGTCGGGGGCGATGAACATGTCGAGGAGGTTCTTAATCATGTCCTTGGATACGGGGAGTTCCGCATCTTCGGGAATGAGGTCAACAGCTTCCATCAGCTTGTCCTTCCGAACAGCACCACCGATGAGGCCATTTTCGAGCTTCATGGCATCGCCTTCACCGGTGACGTCAGCCAGGATCTGAGCCATGTTGGCCGTCACATCGAGGATGAGGTCATCGGACACGGGGATAGTCACCTTGAAGATATTGCCTGGGCCGCCAGCCATGAGCTTACCATCGGTAATCGTGGTGTTTTCGAAAGCAATGACTGGCTCGCAGGTGAAGTCGTCAAGGGAATCGGGCTTCACGTAGTAATCGCACTTGGCACCCTGGAAGTCACATTCCATGTCCACGACTTCACCGATGTACATGTTCATGGTGAACTCTGTGCCATCAACCATGACGTCAACGAATTCAACGAGGAGTACAATGGAGCCTTCAAGCAGAGCGTCTGCTATTTCTGCATCGGCATCAACGAACTGCTCAAGCTGGCCGAGGAGGCCGGAGAGCTGGTTGTTGAGACCATCTTCGCAGTCGCCGTCGGGGGCGCAGGTGTCAGGGTCGCCATCAACATCGATGGCTTCGCCTTCGTGGCCGCCCTTGCCGATTTCCATGTAGACAACCTTCTGTGCTTCGCCGGCAGTTACGGTGCAAACGCCCTTCTCCTCGCAGGCGCCTTCGAGGCAAGCAAAGCCCTCTTCGCAGTTGTCACAGGAGCCACCGCAACCGTCAGTGCCACACACCAGACCTTCGCAATCGGGGACGCATTCCGGGCAGACACCAGCGTCGCAGTCACCGTACATGCACTCGCCGCAAGAGCCGCCACAGCCATTCTCGCCACAAACGGCCTCGCCACAAGCGGGCACACATTCGCAAACGTTGGCGGCGCTGCACGACTCACCTTCTTCACATTCGCCGCAGGGACACTTCTCGATGTCGCCACACTCGGCATCGGCACAAATGGCTGCGCAGTCGAGGGAATCATCGACGCACGTATTCTCAGTGCAGGAAGAGCCTGCGGGACATTCGCCACAGGCGCAGCCGTCAACTTCGCCACACTCGGCGGCGTCGCAAGAAGCAAGGCATTCGTCCGTGATTGTGGTGGCGCAAACGTTGTCCTCTCCACAAGTCTCGTTCTCGCCGCACGACGAACCACAGTTGCAGCCGTCAAGCTCGCCGCAATCTTTGTCGGCACAAACGGCGACGCAATCGGTGTCGTCACCATCGCTGTCACCACCACCACAGTTCAAACCGACGGAGCCCGCCACGGCCGCCGCCAAAAACAACCCAAACACTGACAACCATACCTTCTTCATCGCAACTCCTCCTACAATTGGTTCATCGTATTTCAAATCGATTCAACTGCCCTCTCAAAATTTGACCCAGTCTACTGACGCGGGGGGGGCAACGCAAGAAATTTAATCAGGAGCGCGCGCAGCGGGCTCGTACGCCCCCTCGCGAGGGAAGCAAAAGCGTTCCGCAGCCGGCGGTTGACCGGTCCGCTCAAAGATAGCGCATACCATCTCGAAGGCAGGACGATAGCCAGGATGGGCCGTCAACGCAGCCTCCAGATGGGGCAGCGCTTCACTGTAGCGCCCCATTTGCGCCAGGCCACGGGCGGCGTTCGTTCGCAAAACAAAGTTGGTGGGGTCGATTGAGGCTCCAATAACGAGTTCATCGACTGCCTCTGTCAACAATCCCTGGGCCATGAGTTCATTGCCCAGTAGATGTCGCGACTTCGCACTGCGGGGCGCCTCAGCGACCGCGGCGCGATAGAGCGAAAGGGGTGTCAACCAATCTTGATTGCGGACCACCGTTGCCGTGGCGTAGAGCAATATGACCGCCGCAATCCCTATCCCTAACAACTGTCGCAATCGCGTGCCCGCAAAAGCCACAACCAGGGAACTCGTCAAGACCAGCACCAAGAGGAAAAATGCACTGGGCAGATATATCAACCGCTCCGCCATGATGATGGTGGAGAGAAAGAGAGTATTGGAGACGACCACATACGTGCCGAAGAAGGCCAGGATGGCAAAGGCTACGGCGAACTGTCGGCGGCAGGATGCGATCAGTAACGCCAACATGCCAGTAACTACGGCAACCCCGGCCCACGCCCGCATATCCAGAAGCGACGTGGCCGCCGGCAAGTGGTTGAGAGAGTAGTCGATGGTCAACCCGGCAGGCGCGACTTGAAGCCGGAAGTATTCGGCGAAGACTTTGAAAGGCGTGAAGAGGCGCGCTAGCGTACCCGCTCCAACAATCGGATTGTCGGCGGCACTGAGATCTCCGGCCAGCAGACCGGCAACAGCACTACCGCGCAATACTAGATAGAGACCCAGCACAGCGGCAAAGCCCACATGGAGATAGAGGTCGGAGCGTTTCAGTCGCATCGCCCCACCAAGTCGCTCGCTGGCGTAAGCCGCCAGATGGTAGGCGATGAGCACCGACCAGAGGGTAGCACCGTTCTCTTTCGAGAGTAGGGCGAGTGCGTAGATGCCAGGGAGCAACCAGACTCGACCCCGTCGCAGTCGAAGAATGGCGACAGTGCCAAGAAGGACGAAGAAGGCGGCCAGAAGCTCCGCCCGATTGACGATGCCTACTACCGCTTCAGTGTGCACCGGATGGAGGGCGAAGAGGAGGCCGGCAGTAGTGGCTCCCACCGGCTGTAGCCACTTCGGTGAACCCTGCTCCATTGCCTGGCGCGGCAAACCGGCGGGCACGATCAGAAACCACCCAATGAAGAATACAAGAGAGGAGCAGGCTGCGTGGAGGGCAACGTTGAAGAGCCGATGACAGGCTGGACAACCACCAGCGCCCACTGCGTCACTGAGAGCAAAGGTGAGGGTCGCCAGGGGGCGATAGATTGTCAGACTCCGGTAGTTCTCTGGATTGCCCCAGTAATTCGCAAAGAGGATCTTCTCCCAATCGAGGGGCCAGAGCGCTCCCCGGTTGCGAATCATCGTCGGATAGTCGTCCAGCACAAACTCGGCGGGTAGGGCGTTGAGGTAAACCAGAATGGCCGCGGCCGCGACCACCAGCGCCAGGAGAGTCCGATGGCGGACCGGATCGACTGCCATCATGAAATCCTAGCGGGCCCAGAAAAGGGTGGAGTAGTAGCCGCCCTTCTGGGTGATGGGAAACTGGTACCTTCCGTCAGCCGTGGCGATGTAGATGTGAGGCTTCCCGTCGCGATCGGAGACGAAGGCAATGTGACGACCGTCAGGCGACCAGGTGGGGTCTTTGTTGTTTCCCTGATCCTGAGTGATACGCGTAATGTTGCCGCCCATGTCGACCACAAAAACATCTGAGTGCGCCTCGTCCATACCGGCGAAGACCACCAGCCCATCGGGACCAAAGTCAGGTGTGGAGTTGTAGCCTCCGGCGAAAGTCAGACGTCTTTGTCCACCGCCATCACCGTTCATGACATAAATCTGCGGAGACCCCGTGCGGTTGGAAACGAAGGCCATCTTCCCGCCACCGGGGGACCAGGCTGGGCTAACTTCATCGGCCCAGTGTTCCGTCAGGTTAGTCTCCATCTTCCCTTCGAGGTTCATGAGGAAGATGTCCGATTGGCCGGCACCTGAATCGGCGCTCACAGCAATCATCTTGCCGTCGGGGCGGAGGCGCGCGCCGCGGTAGGCCCGACCGGGTTCAGAGATCCGCTTTCCGTCCAGGTAGATGGCCGGCTCACCGGGGCGAAACGAGGTATAGAGCAGGTGGCCGTAGGCAAGGGAAGGCAACATATTGATTGAGTCCGCCGGGGACCGGGAACTTGTGCCCATGCCGTCCACCGAGATGGTGAAGACTCCTTTACTACCCTGGCCCGTCCGCAGGGCGTAGGCGATGGCACCACCAAAGGGGCCTTTGGTTCCGGTGATTACGCGAATGACTTCGTTGACGAACTTGTGAACAGCCCTTCGCACACCCTTAGAAGAGACGGCGGCCTCCTGATATTCAAGCTTCACACTCTTGCGCAGATTGACATCGTAAAGCCTGAATGAGATGGCGAAGTTCCCCTTGCCGGCCCCCTCCACCTCCACCTTGATCAAGTACTTCGCTCCGACATTGAACCAATCATCCCACTTCGTGTCGGTGAGGGACTCGCGGCTCATGTCGGCGACATAAGCGTCAGGATCGAGCACCTTGAAAAAACCCGAAATGGTCAGGTCCCGGCTGATGACCTCGACAATTGTGTCACACCACTTAGCGCCTGCCCGGCACGTAGCGGCGGGCACCGCCACGGGGTCCAGCGCACGCGCGCCCGGGCCCACGCTAAGCAGGATTGGGTCAACGGTGGGATAGTCCTCCCAGGCCGATGCAATGGGGGCCGCTGGATCTGCCGCGACTGGGTCAGCAGGGGGCTGCTCTTCGGAATATGCCATGCTGGCAAGCGCCAACACGGCAACAACGAGGGGTAACAGGCGGGCCATTCGATTCATCGTCAACGTTCCTCTCTTCATCTTGTTGATCAACCAGATGGTTGCAACGGTTCCACCCCTCTTGATTACCACGGGACCAGGCTCATGTCAGGTTTTTTGCGGGCGCCCGCGGGTTGACGCGCGTGTAAGGGCATGGTACCAAAAACAAGCGCATATTCATCGACCTCACAGGAGCCATTTCATGCTCTCTCCGTTGCAAGCCTACGTGCCGATTGTCATCGGCATTCTTCTTGCCGTGGGGCTCAGCCTGGCGATTCTCCTGCTTAACGCGCTGTTGGGGCCAAAGCGGCCCGGTAGAATCAAAGGGGAGCCCTTTGAATGCGGCAACCCTCCGGCCGGAGTAGCCCGCGACCGCTTTAACGTGAAGTTCTATCTAGTCGCATTGGTCTTCCTGATATTCGACGTTGAGGTAGTCTTCATGCTTCCCTGGGCGGTTCAATACCGATCGCTTCTGGCGGACCCGGCAGTTGGGATTCTCGCCCTCGCCGAGGTTCTCTTCTTCGTAGGAATTCTCGGCGTCGGGTTGCTCTATGTATGGAGGCGCGGTGTTTTGGACTGGCATCAGCCTGCCACCGGGGAGGAGAAGCAGTGAGTTTTGTCCTTAAGAATCTTGAGCAACACTTTTCGGACGGGATTGTGGCATCCAGCAGCGTCAATGGTGAAGATGTGGCAATTGTCACTCGGGAGCGGCTCCTGGACGTAGCTCTCCATCTGAAAGAGACCCCGGAACTTGCTTTTGACCTGCCTCTGGATGTAACTGCCGTGGACTACCTGAATTATCCGGAGCCCAAGCCATCTCCCGCCCGATTTGAAGTCGTCTACCACCTGCGGTCGCTTAAGCACCGCAGGCACCTTCGGCTCAAAGTTCGCGTCGCAGAAGAAGAGGCACAGGTCGACTCCCTCTGCTCTGTCTGGCGCGGTGTTGGCTGGTTCGAGCGGGAGACCTGGGACATGTTGGGCATTCACTTCAAGAATCACCCCGATTTACGCCGCATCCTCCTCTATCCCGAATTCCAGGGTCACCCGCTGCGAAAGGACTACCCGGTACGGGGATATCAGCCAACCATGGCCATGCCGACCTTGAGCGCGGACACCGTTGCCGGTGCGCCACCCTCCAAGGAAGAGGAGTAACTGTGGTTGACCACCCCAATCCGTCCCCGCTGGAGACCCGTGAGCTTTTCGTGCAAATGGGGCCCTCGCATCCCGCCACCCACGGCACCGTCCGTATGAACCTGCAGCTTGATGGTGAAACGGTCGCAAATATCGACCTCGAGATTGGCTACCTCCACCGCGGCTTTGAGAAGATGTGCGAGGAGTCCACATACAACCAGGTGTTCCCCTATACCGACCGCCTGAACTACGTTTCACCGGCGATCAACAACGTCGGCTTTGCTCTGACGGTCGAGAAGCTCCTGGACCTCGAGGTTCCGGAACGAACTCAGTACATCCGCACTATCATCAGCGAGATCTGTCGCATCCAGGACCACCTGACCTACCTGGCTGCTACCGCCTTGGAATTGGGCGGGTTCACCGTCATGCTCTGGGCCGTCGAGGCGCGGGATCATTACTATCACCTTTTCGAAGACCTCACCGGTGCCAGGGTCACGCTTTCATATTGCCGAGTTGGGGGAGTCCGCTATGACCTCTCTCCAGAGTTCGAGGAGAAGTTCCACAAGTGCGCAGCCATTACTGAAAAGCTCATGGTCGACATCGAGCGCCTGATCCATCGGAATCGGATCTATCTCGACCGTATGTGTGGGATCGGAGTGATGCCCCTGGAGCTGGCCATCGATTACGGTTTCACGGGGCCCTGCCTGCGCGCTTCCGGGGGCGTCTACGACGTACGGAAGGATTTCCCCTACCTCATTTACGACCGCCTCGATTTCGACGTCCCGGTTGGCGAGAAGGGTGATAACTATGACCGCTATCTGGTTCGCATGGAAGAGATGCGGCAATCCCTCTCCATGATCCGACAGTGCTTTGTACAGCTTCCCGGCGGGCCGGTAAACGGGCCGAATTGGCAAGTAGTGCACCCGCCCAAAGCTGAGGTCTACGATACTATTGAGGGCATGATTGCACAGTTTGAGCTGGTCTTTCGCGGCCCGAAAGTCCCCCGCGGGGAGGCCTACGGCTTCGTGGAGGGTGCCAACGGAGAGCTTGGCTTCTATTTGGTTTCCGACGGCTCGGGGCGGCCCTATCGGCTCCACGTGAGGGCCCCTTGTTTCGCGCTGATGCAGGGATTGCCATATATGCTGAAGGGGGGAATGCTGGCGGACATCATTCCTACCTTCGATTCCATTAACATGATTGGCGGCGAGCTCGATAGGTGAGGTACTAGGTGCCACTGCTTACTATTGATGACACCGATATTGAGGTTCCGGAAGGTACCACAATTCTGAGCGCCGCTGAACGACTGGGCATCGATATCCCGGTATTCTGCTACCACCAGGGACTTTCTATTGCCGGTAACTGCCGGATGTGCCTCGTAGAAGTGGTGGGAAACCCCAGGCCGGTCGCTTCCTGCGAGGCCAAGGTGAGCGATGGCATGCGTGTACTCACCCAGTCGGCTATGGCCGCGCGAGCAAGAGAAAGTATGCTCGAATTCACTCTGGTCAACCATCCAATAGATTGTCCGGTCTGTGACTGTGCGGGCGAGTGTCTCCTCCAGGATCACTACTATGAACATAGCGCAAAGCCTTCTCGCATTAACGTTCGCAAAGTCCACAAAGAGAAGCGGTTAGTCATTGGTGAAACCGTCGTCCTGGACAAGGAGAGATGCATTAACTGCACTCGGTGCGTGCGCTTTTGCGAAGAGGTCAGCAAGAGCAATCAGCTAATCCAGGTGAAGCGAGGAGATGCCACGGAAATCACTCTCTTTCCTGGCCAGGAATTCACGGATCCATACTCACTGTGCACCGTGGACCTCTGCCCCGTTGGCGCGCTCACTAGTCGCGATTTCAGATTCAAGAAGCGAGTCTGGTGGCTCAAGCAGGCCGCGGCCATTTGTCCTGAGTGTGCGAGGGGCTGCGCTGTAACCGTGGACTACCAGGGAGACCAGATCTACCGGGTTCGACCGCGCTTCGAGGCGCGCGTCAATCAGTGGTGGGCATGTGACCACGGGCGGCTGGCCTACGCAAAGTTCGCCGCCAATCGCGTTACCACCGGACAGGTGGGAGTGCGGACCCACGAGGAGCGCACTTTGACGACCCGGGATGCGGCTATTGCCGGCGGCCGCTGGCTCTACGATTCGGTTGCTGCTGGCGGCTCAGTTGCTGTCGTCCTGGATGCCTGCTTGAGCGTTGAAGAGGGTTACGCCGCGCTCTCCTTTGCCCGCAATTTCATTGGCACCGAAAGGGTACATCTGGCGGAGCGTCCGCAAGGAGTAGAAGACGAAGTTCTACGCCGCCCGCAGCAGGCCTCAAACGCCGCCGGGTTGTACAGCCTGGCGGAGCATTTAGGGGTGCAAGTGTCGCCTGCCTCAGGGCTCTTCGATGGGGAGCAGAAATGGACCGCATTGATGGGTTTTGGCGCTGAAATTGAGCTGCCGCGTCCTCGCCATCCGGAGCAGGTGGGCAGGGTTCTTCTCTTTGCCTGGCGTCACAACCAGGTGACCCGTGTAGCGCACACTCTCCTGCCTCTTCCCGCACATTATGAGAAGCGTGGCCACTACCTGAACTTTGAGGGCGTACTGCAGGAATCAGAGGTGGTTGTGCAACCCCCCGAGGGTGTCCTGGACCTACCTTCACTGTTGACCACCATGGCAAGTGACCGCAAGATCGAACTTGATTACAAGGACTCCTCACAACTCCTCACAATGTCGCTGGCTACGCTTCGGGGAGAAGGGGGGAGCAGTGGCTGAGTATCTCCTCTGGGTCGTCGCTCGGGTCCTCCTCCTCTTCCTTGTCTTTTGCCTCGGCGGAGGGGCTGTTCTCTCCTGGGTTGAACGCCGCATGAGCGCCCTTATTCAGGACCGTGTGGGGCCGGTGCGAGCAAGTTTCCTCGGCATCAAGATGTTCGGCCTGCTCCATCCCATCGCCGATGGCATCAAGATGCTCTTCAAAGAGGATTTTGTTCCCACCCGAGCAGACAGAGTTCTCTTCTTCTTTGCACCGATTATCTCGTTTGCCCCGCCCCTGATTGCCTTCCTCGCAATTCCCTTCGGCCCTCCCATCGGTGGTCAGGAGGTACTTCTTCTGGGTGACACGCAAATGGGGGTACTTTTCTTGCTGGCTGCGGCGTCCGTAGGAATCTATGGCCACACTCTTGCGGGCTGGTCGTCAAACAACAAGTTCTCCCTTCTCGGAGCGCTCCGGACATCTAGTCAACTCTTTTCGTACGAGGTGGGGCTCACCTTGAGTCTCCTCGGAGTATTCATGGTCTACGGCACGATCATTCCACAGCAACTGATTGCGGGCCAGAGCGAACTCTGGTGGGGCGTCGTTCCCCGTTGGGGCATCATCACTCAGCCCGTTGGATTTCTACTCTTCATGGTCGCCTCCATCGCCGAGACGAAACGCGCCCCCTTCGACTTGCCTGAGGCCGACTCAGAGCTGATTGCCGGGTACTCTACCGAGTATTCGTCCATGCGCTTCGCGCTCTTCTTCCTATCGGAGTTTGTCGGAATTCTGCTGGTGGCTGCTTTTGGCGCAGTTCTCTTCCTCGGCGGTTGGCACGTTCCCTTTCTGGCCGGTGACCAGTGGTGGATTATCGCCATTCAGGTGTGCGCGTTCCTAGGCAAGACGGCGCTCCTTGTCTACCTCCAGATGTTGGTGCGCTGGACGCTGCCGCGTATGCGTATCGACCAGGTTCTGAATTTGGGGTGGAAGTTCCTGCTCCCAATCGGGCTGGCCAATGTTATCGCCACTGCGGTGGTCTTGCTGCTGGTTAGTTGAGGTGAACACATGACCGCCAGGATAGTGAAGGTTAAGCGTCGCGAGATGGCCCTGTCGGAGCGTCTCTTCCTGAAGGAGATCATCCGCGGCTTGCTGACGACCAATCGCCATTTCTGGCGTAACTGGGTACGCCGCAAGGATACCGCCACGCTGAACTACCCGGAAGAAACCCGTCCCTATCCCCCTCGTTGGCGCGGACTCCACCGACTGATGCACCGCGCTGACGGGAGTGTGCGGTGTGTCGCCTGTATGTTATGCGCCACCCATTGTCCCGCTGCCTGCATTGAGATAGATGAGGCGGAACATCCTAGCATCGATTGTGAGAAGGTTCCCACCCGCTTTGACATAGACTTGTTGAAGTGCATCTTCTGCGGGCTTTGTGAGGAGGCCTGTCCATGTGACGCCATTCGTCTCGATACGGGCACTCACGCACCCTCGGTAACCTGCCGCGTCGATGCCGTGATTGAGATGGAAGAACTACTCTCCCGGGGGGGGCTTTCCGACGCGCAACAAGGTGGGGAAGATACCTAATGCGCCTCTTCAACTATTAAGTGTTGGCCGCAGGGCATCAGTCCTTTTTCCTATTTAGCTTTGCCCATAAATCCCTAAGGTAGTCGCCGATGGAAGGCTGCTCCGGCTTCACTTGCGAGCGCATCTCAAGAAGGCGCTGTTCGCGTAGCGAAGGCACATGTTTGGGGTTGATCTTTAGAGCCTTCTTGAGATGTTTGCCGACTCCGTCAAAGTCCTCGGCCTGCTTGTAGTACAGTGCCAGATAGTAGTGGGCATCAGCATTGGACTCATCGAGCTTGAGGGCTCGCTGAAAGGAGGCCCTTGCCTCCTCCAAGCGCGTTTCCAGGTCTTTGTCGCGGTTCTGGAATAGACTCCACCCGAGAAAGAGGAAACCGCGGGCATCGTCGGGTTTGAGTACGCTGTACTCACGGAAATGGCTCTCCGCCTCAGAGTACGACCGGCGCTTCAAGAGCATCTTCCCGTGGTGGAGAGCGATCTTGGCCTGCTCCTCGAGCATCTTTCCGTCAGTGGGAGCAACATCGTCCAGCTTCTCGCCACGCAAATAGCGACCACGTTGGTCGGGATCAGAAAGGATCTGAAAAGCCTCGGTCACCTTTTCGAAAACGAAGGCCGCGTCATCCTTGCGATCCATAAGAGACTGTTTTCGAATGGTGTCGGGATGAACCATCCTGGCGAGGCGAAAATAGGCCTTCTTGACTTCGTCGTCGGTTGCCTCTTCAGTGAGGTCAAGGAGCGCAACAAAGTCGCCGGCCTTCGCCTGCTCAACTTTGGTCGAGAGAATATCGATAATCTGGCTTGTTGGCTCTCGCGACATCTGGGGCTCCTCGCGTCTACTTTGAAAGTATCTCACAATGGCCCCAAAGGCAACTGCAATCGGCACGGAAAAGGACGCGTTCGATCTGATCACGGCTGTACCCCGGTCCGTTCTTGAAGGGAGGTATGGCGTTAG
>CAZFVN010000014.1:0-55930 GCA_964522395.1 uncultured Myxococcales bacterium | reverse complement strand
ACACATCGGGGACTGTGGTGCTTTTCACTCAACAGGCTACAGCGCAATTGCCTCCGGTTCCAGCCACACCCTTTGCCTATTCCCAAATCTGTGCGAGAATTCGATGCAGCTTGTACCACGGATTTGAGGAGTGAAATGAGTAGAGAGAGCGTGAGATGGCTTTGGCTGATTGCTGTTGCAGGGATGTTGTTTCAAGTCGGATGTGGGGAGGAGTCGGCGAAGCAGCCATCCAATGAATGTGGTGGTTGTGAAGAGGGGTTTGTATGCAAGGGCGAGTCGTGTGTTGCAGTCGATCCGGCCTGTGTTGACTCATGTGCTGGACTGGAATGTGGGCAGTCAGGAGAGCGCGGCGACTGCAATTGTGGCGACTGTTCCAATGGTGAGGTTTGTGCGGCAGGCCATTGTGCAGATGCCGCATGTACCGGTGCGAAGCCCAGTGTGGAAGGGAGTTTCAAGACCTCGATTGCCGAAGTGACGTTTGATGCCGTAAGCGTCAACCTGTTTCACAAGAGGGATATCGACGAATTCGAAGATGGGTGCCTCTCCAGGGCCAGTCTGGAATTCACAAATCAGGGAGGATGCACTTTGAAGGTCGTTACTGCTGGAACGGCAACGCCTTCCGGAAAATTCCACCTCAAGGAAGTTCGTTTGTCGGCCGATTCGATGTGCAAAGGGTTCGCAGATGCCCAAGAAGGAACATACCTGGCAGATCTTACCAGCGGCGGTGGACCTTCATTGGGAACCGTCAATTTTGGCATTTCCAAGGTGCCGGACAGCAACGCCAAGACTTCTTGTTTCAGCGCTACTGTCGAAGTTGAGCTTTCAGGGACCATGTACAGTGATTTTCAGACTATCGAGATCGAATCGGGCGGTAGCCTGAAGGTAATCGGAGACGTGAATTCGGTTGGCTCCGTGGATGAAAAGTGCGCTTGCGTATCGGACTGCGCGGGCAAAGTCTGTGGTGACGATGGTTGTGGCGGTAGCTGCGGAGAGTGCGAGGGCTTTGCCGAATGCGCTGCGGGACAGTGCCTGGGGTGTACGCCCGATTGCGAAGGTAAGGAGTGTGGCGACGATGGTTGTGGCGATAGTTGCGGGAGCTGCTTCACTGCCGAGGGTGGCCTTGATGATTCGCTTTGCGATGAATGGCTCGGTCAATGCAATTGCCCGGAAGAGAAGTGCGGCGGAATCTGTTGCCTCGAGGGACGCGTGTGCGATGCGGAAGATAAGTGCTGCCAGCCTGACTGCGCGGAGAATGAGTGCACCGATAACGGCTGTGACGGCAATTGTGAGTGCGACTTGCTCCACGGCTGTGTAGAGGGGATCTGCGTCTACGACGAGTGCGCGGCGGGAGAGTCGTTTGATTGCTACGGCCTCCATTGTATTTCTACAGCCGTGCTGGGGGATGGGGCATGTGATTTCGATTTGCTCTGCGAGGAGTGGGAATTTGATGGCGGGGACTGTTGCGACGATTCGTTCTGGGGTTGCGAGTATCAAGAGTGCGGTCTTGCTTCCTGCGGTGAAGAGTGTGGGGCTTGCCCCGTTGGGCTTGAGTGCAGCGACGGGGAGTGCATCTAGTGACGGTATGGAGCGGGCAGGATGTGTACAGCGGGGGACGGGGTGTGGAAAATGATCACATAGAGGCTGTTGTTTCGGCTAGTGTTTGCGTAGAATAGGCGCTGGCACGAGGATTGCTCTATGGTGATCGGTCCGGTTTCTAAGGAAGCCGGCCAGGGGGACACAATGAAGAAACTCATACTGCCGCTGCTGGTGCTCTTTTTGACCAGTATCGGATGCATTGAATCGAACCCGCAGCCATCGCCGGAAGGCGATAGCACGGGGCACCAGAATGCCGGGGCCGATGATGAAATCGTGGCCCCGAAAGCCTCGTCGTCAGTGGACGAAGAGTTGATGTACGCCAGTGCCCCGGGCGAAGAGGAAGAGATTATCGTGGTGGGGGCCGCAGGCGCCGCCATGGATGCCGAAGCGGGCCGGGCATCGGGGGGCGAGGAGCCGCCAAACGGTGAAGATGGCGACGGCGATGATGATGCCGATTTCGGGGTCAACGAAGATGGTTCCTTTGTGGTTGTGATGCCGAAGATTGATCCGCCGAAGATTACCCTGATCTTCACCTTCCCCTATGGTGGCGACGTGAAGGTCGAACTTGAAGTTCCCGGTGGCGACCTGGATGACGACCGGGCTCCCTGGGTCTACTCCGGCGAAGAAGAAGAGCCGGCCAACGGGCCACCCGCCGACTATGATGGGTTTGAGGCTGGTGCCGGGGCTTTCTATGGCATCAATGCCGCCGACCTGGAAGATGGAACGGTGGAAGTTGTTGGAGGATTCCTGAGCGTGACTCCCCTGGCCAAGGTCGTGGTGGCCAACATTGCCACCGGCGAGAATGTCGTCGTCCAGGCGACCAATACCGGTGAATTTGTGGCCGTGGTTGGTGGCGTGGCCGGGGATACAATCTCGATGTTCGCAGTCAATCCTGATGAGAAGGGACAGGCCACCAGCCCGGTTATGCTGGTTGTTGAGTAGGGTGGTGAGGAAGACTCGTCCCATTTAGTGCGGGCCCCATCAGACCGGCCTTTGGCCGCCCAGCTTCCCCACGGGAAAGCGCTCTTTGGGAGACCACCCATTCATATCTGCCGTGATGAAGAAGCTACGACCCTGGCCCATCCAAATCATAGATACATGACTTCGCACCGGGTGGGTCGAAGATTCCGTTACCATCGATGTCTACGAAAACGGGATTACTGATAGCTCGGGGAGCACCTTCCGGGTCGTAGTTGCCCAAAGCTGCGGGAATGGGATCCTGGCCAAAGGCGGCAACGACGATGTGGCTGTCGACGGTCAGTTTGAGGGGGAACTTGGTATCCAGCTTGATGACCTCCTCGGGAGATGTGGTGGCGATGGTGGCGATCTGGTCGCAGTTGGCGTAGACCTTCACCCAGCCAACGTCAATGGCGGGAATGGACTCCACATGGACCCATAGGTCGACAACGTCATCGCCTGCCGTGATGGTCTCCCCCGGCCCCGCTTCGCCGTCCACCGTCACTCGCATGAAAGCCCCGGCGCTAATGGTTGCCCTGCCCTGGTCAATGGCCTCCGCCAACTCCTGAGCGTCCATCTCCGCCGGTTCGTCGGTGGCGGACTCAACATAGGTGCGAGGCCGCCCCGGATGCGATATTCCGTGCGTGTCCGACGAACCCACCGCGGTGACCCGATGGCCCAGATTATGGAAGCCCATCCAGTCGTCGAAGAGACCTGTTTTCTCCGGCTTCGACGGATTGCGATAGATATACTCCGGGTCATTCATCAACTCAATGGCGTTGAAATTCCAACTCCAAAGAGAGGCATCTTCGGGCCACGCCAGAAGGGTCGGGTCAGTGAGGCTCGGTTCGCCGGTGACACTGTCGTAATCGATGAGTGTCATATAGCCTCCGCCCCCTCTCGGGTGGTTCAGACAAACCACCTGGGCCCCCCGGTCCCACAACATCTCGAAGACCTGGTCGATATCCAATCCATACCAACGTGGGATACCCCCTCGAGCATCGATGTGGAACCATGGCTCCACGGGAAACATGTTGATGTGCTCTGGCAAAGTGCAGGTGACCTCTTGCCCGATGATGGTATTGACGAAACCCTCCAGGTCGGCCTCGGGAATTGCCCACGACCAATCGGAGATAACCTCGTGGTCGGTGGCCACTGCGATTTCCAGCCCCTCCCCGGCAACCGTCACCAGGCGGTGGGGCACGGCAACGTCGGAGTCCGAGCTCGGTGCCGCGTGGAGGTGGGTATCCACGGAGAGATAACCTGTAGTATCCAGCAGCTTCTCCAAGGTCACTTCCACCTTAGTAACCTGGCCCGTCTTCACCTCGATGCTCTCGAAGTGGGTGGCGTATTCATAGCCACGGGTGACGCTCAATTCAAAAGTGCCCGGGACGGCATCAGCGGTGCGCTCCTCGTTGCCGGCCCAGAGTCGGCGCTTGAGGGAACCGTTCTGGCGCAATTCGAGCTTAGCCGGGATCGGGCTTCCCGCTTCGTCCACGACCAAATAGGACAACTCCCCGCCCGGAGGGACCGTGAGTGTCACTGTCTCCAGGCTCGACGGGTCCACCGGCACGGGTGGAGCGGTGGCCCTTCCCGGTATGTCGAGGACGAAGACAAGGGGCATTTCCGGACCGAAGTCAGCCAACCACCCGGAAAACACTCCCTCTTCGTCAGTGACGAAAGAATCGAGGGGCTGTAACTGACCATTGGAATTCTCGCCTCCCAGGCTGACCACGACTCCGGCCAGGGGCAGCCCGCTCCCCTCCTCCACCACCTCACCGGTAATCGGCACGAGTTCGTAAGGCAGCCCGGGGATCGGTTCCGGGTTAACTGCGTGCAGTGGTGCAGTGGCACTGTTGGCATCGGTGGCGCCGACCGAGATGTAGGTCATAGTCGTACGGGCATCCCCTGCTTCTCCGGCGGGGGCAATCACCATGTCCTCTTCGAGCTGGAGCAGGTCAAAGAGGATAGTGACGCCGGCCACCCCAAGGATTGCGAGGTCACCGTCCGCCATGGCCAGGGCTGTCGCACCTTCACCGTTGGAAGCGACCATCCAGGGGGCCCCTCTCTGGAACTCATATTCGTCGAATGCAAAGGTCTCCCAGGCCAGGTAGCGAGGCTGAAAAGTCTGCCCGAATTGCGCTTCCGCCCCGATGAAGAGGGGTAGTTCTTCCGGGCCAGTGTTGCGATAGGTACCCTCGATTCGCAAGACCGGCGAATCGGGGTAGAGGATGTAGTCGACCACAATGTCGAGTCCGAAGGGCTCACTCAAACTTGGCTCATTGCCTGCCTTGTAGGACTCGGCAATCATCTCCAGTTCGCCAATCCAGAAGCGGTCGTCGGTGCCAGTGGTTCTTATGATCGCTGGTCCCCCGTCCGAGCCATCCGCCACCACTTCCACCGATGATGCCCGAAATGCCCGAAGCGAAGAGGACCAGATGTCGAGGGAGAGGGTGGCCATCATCAGGCCCAATTCTTCAAACTGCTCGGGCGTAGCCTGGTCACAGCCGTCCAATGCCACCGCGTCAACCAGGATACCGCCATAGTAGTAGTACGCGTTTCCCCGTTCCTCAGCCTCAATTATGAACGCGGCCTGGTCATTCATAAGCAGGTAGTCCCCCTTTGTGCCAATGGCTGCGGGGCCGTCAAAACTCTCCTCAACAGCAATCTCTCTGGCGATGGCAAGGCCTGGCGTGGGGCAACCCTCGGCGAGGGGGCCGGGGCCCGTCGGGGTGGGGCCGACTTCCGTCACTTGCGCATCGGAAGGGAGCTCCTCTGAGTCAAGCACCAGACCTTCCCGTGGGGTCAGGTCTCCCTCCACACCGGGCGCATCGGTGGCATCCGGTGAGGTGATGGCATCTGACGAAGCGTTGGTGGAGGAGGAGCAGGCGACAGCGGTGGCCGCTAGCAGGAGGATAGCCGAAATTAGAGCCAGGCGCATGGAACTCTCCGCGACAAATGGGCAGTGGGCCAGGGCCGCACGAAGAGAGTCTACTCTGAACTGGGCGGGGGTGAAAGGCTAGAGTACGGGTCAGTCGGGCCAACCGTCTCGGCGGAATTCGTTTAGCGAAGGAAGCTAGTCTGCTCGGTGCTCTAGAAGCAGATGTTATCCATGCCGGGGGAAGGCGGGGGGTTCAAGAAGTCAGCGGCGTTGTCCTGGGTGTCAATGGCATTTGGGCAGCGGGAAATCGAGTGGGCACCACTGTCCGTAGGCGCACTGCCGCCTTCGCCGACTCCATCCATGGTGCCCTCGTAGTGGACGCCATCGACCTTTGAGTCATCTCCGAGGTAGATGAGTCGCATGCCGTCTGGCGGTCCGTTCTGGATTGCCTCGGAGGTAACCTTGATCGAGAGTACCTCCGGCAGCAGGGCGTCAAGAATGGGCTGGTCGCCGATCACGAGATAGCCTGCGGGTGCAAGCTGATTGCCCGCATCACCGAGCTTGTAAGTTTTGTAGACGGTGCCATTGGAGCCGTTGACCAGTTCAAGCTCAAACATGGTCAAATCGACAGCGCTTCCGTCGGGGTTGTAGATCTCGACGAACTCTGAGTCGTCGGCCCCGGGTTGGTCGTAATCGATCTCGTTGATAAGCGGAACCCCGAGACACTCGGTGGTGAAGGTGCAAGTACCTTCGTCGCAGGCATCGACGGTGCAGGTATTGTCGTCGTCACAGGGGTCACACTCTACGGGGCCGTCGCATCCGTCATCCCAGGTGCCGCACTCTTTGCCGAGGGATTCGCAGTCGTCGGGTGTGCAGTCGCAGAAGCCATCCTCATGGCAGAATGAGTTGGGGAATTCATCACAGACGCCGCACTCTGCCAGACCACCACAGCCATCGTCCCAGTCGTTGCAGCTCTTGTTGAGGGCTGCGCAATCAGCGACGGCGCAGTCACAGGTTCCTTCGTCGCAGAAGGAATTGGCGAATTCGTCGCAAGTGCCGCAGATAACGGTACCGCCGCAGCTATCGTCCCACTCGCCGCACTCGTTGCCGAGTGAGTCGCAGGTTTCCGGTACACAGCCACAGGTACCTTCGTCACAGAAGGAGTTTTCGTAGAGGTCGCAAGTGCCACATTCGATGGTATCGCCGCAGCCGTTGTCCCATTCGCCGCATTCGTTGTCGAGAGACTCGCACGTGTCGGCAATGCAGCCACAGGTGCCTTCCTGGCAGACGGAGTTAGCAAAGGTATCACAGGCGCCACACTCAATGGTCGCGCCGCAGCCGTCGGACCATTCGCCGCAATTGTGTTCCAGGGATTCGCAGGTGTCGGGGATGCAGGTGCAGGCTCCATCTTCGCCGCAGGTGGAGTTGGCAAATTCTTCGCACAAGCCACATTCGGCAAGGCCACCGCAGTTATCGTCCCAATCGCCACAGGTGTAGCCGAGTTCGTCGCAGGAGGTCGGCACGCAATCACAGAGGCCTTCCTCGTCGCAGAAGCTATTGACGAAGTCTTCACAGACGCCGCACTCGAGCATCTCGCCGCAATTGTTGCTCCAGGAAGCACACTCCTTATTTAGAATCTCGCAGCTATCAGGTGTGCATGGGCACTGACCGTCGTCGTCGCAAAATGAATTGGGGAATTCGTTGCAGCCGCCACAGTCGAGGGTGCCGCCGCAGCCGTTTTCCCATTCGGCGCATTCCTTCTTAAGGACGCCGCAAGTGAACTTGATGCAATTGCAGGTACCGCTCTCGCACAGCGAGTTGGGGAATTCTTCGCAACTGCCGCATTCGAGGTTATTGCCACAGCCGTCGTCCTGCAGTCCGCACTCGGCGGCCAGGGAGTCACAGGAATCGGAGTTGCATTCGCACTCTCCCCCCAGGCACTGGGAGTTAGCGAACTCAGCGCAGCCGCCGCAGTTAAGCGTGTCGCCGCAACCGTCGGCCCATTCGCCGCAATTGTACCCCAGCAAGTCGCACGTATCAGCTTCGCATTCGCAAAGGCCGTCCACGCACTCGGAGTTGGCCCCGATGCACTCGCCGCATTCGCCGCCGCAAAGGGCCTTCTTAGCAATTACGCACTGGCCGGACTCGCAGGCATTCTCGGTACATTCGTTGCCATCGTCACATTCGTTGTCGTCATTGTCGGCGTTGAGGCAACCGTTTTCGCCATCGCAGCTATCATCTGTGCAGGGGTTTCCATCGTCACAGGAGACGTCATCGGTTTCGCCATCGCAATTATTGTCCATGCCGTCACAGACTTCTGCGGCGGGTTCCAAGGCATCACAGTCGGACAGCGAGCCTTCGCTGCAAGAGCGAATGCCTTCGCAGGTGCCGAAGTCGTTTTCTACCTGACAGATGGTGGAGAGACCGGCTGCCGCTGCATACTCTCCGCACTCGCATTCACCTGATTTGGGAACGCAGCGGGTAACGTCTTCGCCATCCACCGTAACTGCGTCCGTACATTCGTATCCGGATGGGCAGGTGCCTTCAGAGCTGCAGGAGCTGCCGCAAAATGAGCCCTCTGCGGGCCCGAAAGCAAGGCACTCAGTTTCAGCGCCTATAGCGGCGCAGTCTGCTTTGTCTTCGCAAGGCAAGCAGAGTGAGGCGAAGGGAGGGATGCAAATCTGGCCCACCTTGCCATCTGCGTCAACTGCTTCGCAGGCCCAGTTGTCTGGGCAGATGCCGTCGCAAGTCTGGGTACAGATCATCTCGCCCAGATACATCACGCACCATCCGTCAAAACAATCTTCATCGCTGCTGCATGTCTCCATCAAGCAGCCTTCGCCCGGCTCACATTCGGCTGCTACGTCGGGGTCGGGAACATCGGCGGGAACGTCGATGGCAGGAATGTCTGTTTCAGGAATGTCGGCGGTGACCTCTTCCAGAAGGTCGGCGCCGATGTCTGCAGTTGCGGACACATCGTCTGCGGAGTCGGTACCACTGCAGCCCATGAGCGCGGCCAAGAAAATGGCCAATCCTAGCTTCGCTTTCATATCTCTTCTCCTAACAGTCATATAGTAATTGAACTTATTGATCGGGCAGAGGGTACGTCTCGCAGGCGGGCGTGTCAAGGGCGCGTCGCAGAGGGATCTTTACATTGATAGAGGCCAATGGTGGGCGAATCTACGGTGAGGACGTGAAAGAGGTGGTGGTGGCCCCACCGGGGGGGATTGCGGTGGAGGGTTGTTTCAAAAAGAGCAACGGCCTGAAGCGGTGCACAAGCTCTGGCGCACTCCACGCGCTGGCCAACATCATCGAAGCGGCCCGCGAAGAGGTCTGGGTCGCGGTAACAATCGAGGCCGAGATAGACGAGATCCCCCTCCTCGGGGCTCTTCCCTCGTACGACCCGCAGTGGCTCGTCGTAAATGGGGACATCCACTAGGAGCCGCCGATAATCATCTTCCAAGTGTGGCAAGTGGAGGTCTCCGGGATCCTCTATCGCAGCAACCGCAGCCCGCGTAAACACATAAGCACGGGAGGCGACGGTGCCCTCATGCACCACCGTCCAGCCGTAGGCGGCATTGGCCAGGACGGCAATCATCGCCAGGGCCAGCGCCCCCCGGGCCAGAGTACCGCGGCCGAGGCGAGGCGCGAAACTGACGATGGCTCCGGCGGCCAGAAAGAGGACCCAGTGGGTCGGTGTCTGGTAGCGAACAGCATCGGTACGTAGGGAATTCACCAGCAGCCCAGCCGGGACAAGGAGCAGAAAAGCCCAGGCGAGAAGGAGCGCCAACGGGCGTTGATGGCGATAGAGGCGCCAGGCCCCCCAACCAACCAGCCCGAGCACAGCAACGGCGGTGAGGGTCGGGTCGAAGAGGATGTTGCCGGTCGTGAATTGGTAGAGCGAACTTTCGCCCCTGACCTTCCCGGCAAAGGCCTCAGGCACCCAGCGGAGGTCCCAGAGGTGAGTACCCCACAGCGCCAAAGCTGCAACCGCGGCCAGGGAGCCATGAAGCCGGATTCTCCGGTTGCTCGGGAATCCGAAATGGACTCGATGGTGAACAATGAAACCGAAGGCCAGGGGAAGTGCGGCCATGGTTAGCACGTGGAGGCGACAGGCAAAGCCGATGGCCAGCGCACCGCTCCAAAGTAGCCACACCTTCTCACGGCGCAATCCTTGGACCAGGGCGGTAAGGCCGCAAAGCACCAGGAGCAGGTAGAGCATCATCGGGCCCTCGGAACCAGCAAGCCAGACCTGGGCTGGGTGGAGAGCCATCAAGAGTGCAGCCAGCAGGGCTCCGGCAACGGAGAAGCCAATGGTACGCGCCACGGCGAAGAGAGCTATTATGGAGAGCGCTCCGAGCAGCGCATTGGCAGTGAATATCGTCGTCTCCTGCCAACCCCCGATGGTGCAGACGAAGCGCATGAACCCGACATAGAGAGGACCATAGAACTCACCCGGCTTGACCTCCAGGGAGGGGTCCAGGATGGTCCGGATTTCCTGAATGCCGTGGGTGTTCGGGTGGATTGGGGCTGCCGGCGGCACCAGCAGGTTGAGGAGCAGGGAGCCAACAAAAAGCAGCCCCAGCGCGGCCCACTGCCACCGTCGCTCGGGGAAGAGGGGGCTAGAGTGACCAGCCATCTTCGTCAGGATTCTTCTCTTTGAGGAATGGAGCCATCTTCAGGTCATGTTCGGCGATGTGGCGGAAGAGTGCGTCGTAGAGCATATCCCGGCACTTCCCGATGAGCTCTGGGGTCACAACTCCCCGCTCCACTTCCTGCCGAATGTCCTTGATATTCTCCCGTAGCACCAGGTGAGCTGCCATATGCTCAACTCGGTGTGGGTAGCCGAAAGATTTCATCGCCGTTTCTTCGAAATCGAAGTTCGTCAAAACATGCCTTTCGACATAGGCGACGGTCTTCAGGACCTGCTCTTTTCCGGCGCCATCTTCAAGTAATTCCATGAGGTCGTCGAAAGTCGCATAAATAGCCTCATGCTGGCGATCGATCAGAACAAAGCCGGTAAGCAAGCTCTCTGGGATTTTACGGGCCATGATTACCCCCTAGCGCAGTATACGCCCAGCCCGTTTGTACCTGATATGGTCGATTGTGTAAAGGGCTATGCGCTGCGTTCCAGAAGGGCTTTTTGAGCTGCCTTCAGGGCGGCGGGAGGCACCTCCGACCGCCTTGTAAGAGCCTTCAGTTCGGCGGTTGGGAGAATGACCAGAAGTCGCTGCAGGTCTCCTTCCGGAACCGCGGAACTGAGAATGAGGTTCCTTATGATGGTGGCCGACAGCGACCAGCGCGGGCTGGCGTAGATGAAGGCCAGAGATTGCGGCGTGAGCCAGATAGTCGATGCGAACTGAGCGACCTCTTCTTCCGTCAGTTCAGGGTTTCTAAAGACCCAGCATTGCAGAGTTGTGTCCGGGTCCCGTATCAGCGCGGCCCGAATCTCCTTCCCGCCTCCCACCGCCAACTGCTTCTTCTTCTGGAGCGGAAGCTTGTGGAGCAGGTGGGTGCGATCGCTCTCATCCGGCTCAGGCGTCTTCGCGGTGGCCGGAAGTACCATGGTTGTCTCAGTGAGATCGGCATCAGATTCCAACCGGGGGCTGGTGCCACTGCCATGTCGTTGATCTTCCCGCTCCAGCCATTCAATGAAGCGGCCGCTACCGTCCCGCATAACTTCGTCTACCGGGGTCAAGTCATTCTCTGGCAGTTCGATCTCCAGGATCGTGTCTTCTGCCTCCGGATCAGGTAGGTCAATGCGCCTCTCAAAGAAATCGGATGTGGCCTCCATTTCCTCCGATTCAAGGATCTCCCAGGCGGCCTCACGGCCGGCCCCGAGGAGAGTGTCTGTCCCCACCCCAGGCAACAATCGCAGAGCGTACTGGGCCCCTTCGTAGACCCGCATAACTTGAGCAAAGGTAGTGACTGAAGCGTCCTCTGGGAGGGTCACCCGCAACGTCACACGGGTGAACTGTTCAAGCTCGATGGGTCCATAGAACCGGAGCGCGTGACAACGCAGATTGTCCAGGTAGCAATGGCCAAGAACTGAGCGGGTTTCAAGGTTCACGAGCAGGACAACTTCTTGTCTTTCAGGGAGCATCTTCCTCCACTGGGGGAGCTAACGTCGAAATCCCAGCAACGGATCCACCTTACGGTGACCCCGAAAAGAACATTAGTGCAAAAACTTACCGCACATTCTGTCGCACCAAATTGGCCGCAGCTATTGACCCCTGACCGATTCGTTCCCATTTGTTAGTGCAGGCCGAAATAGCGAGCCGCGTGACCAAAGTTTGGACCAAACCGGTTAGCCCGGAAAGAGTTTGGAGGAATCGACGATGTCATCCCATAAACGTGGATTGAAGATAGTGGAGTTTGTGCTGGGAGCTGCGCTCGTTGCGGCATGTTCGTCGGGCGAGGTGGCGGCCGTCAATGACCCATCTATTTCCCACGACGTGCAGGACGACAAGAGCGGCGGGGTCGACCTCAATACGACAACTCCGGACTTTGTCGATGACCACGGCTACGGCTTTGATGTTGGTGACGGCACCACTGCTTTCGACGGTGAGACCTTCGACCATTGCGACTCTTCCCCGGGCTCCTTTGGCTGCCCGTGCGCGGGCAACGGCGAGTGTCTCTCGGGGTTCTGCGTGAGCAGTACGCTGGGCCCGGTCTGCACCCAGGAGTGCCTCGAGGAATGTCCGGAGGATGACTGGGAGTGCGTTGGGACGACTGGATTTGGTGCGGATCTCATCTTCCTCTGTATCCCGGTCGGCAAGGAGGTTTGCACCCAGTGCCAGAGCGATGCCGATTGCCCCGACGGGCGCTGCCTTCACATCGGTGGCGAGATGCAGTGCTCCTACATCTGCTCAGGTGAAAAGGAGTGTCCCACCTCCTTTGGGTGCCAGAACGTCATGCTGCCGGGTGGCGGCGACCTCCCAATGTGTATTCCCAACAGCGGGTCGTGCGACTGCGTTGGGGGCATGGCAGGGACCCAGCGCCCTTGCCAGATAGAGAACCAGTTCGGGAATTGCTCTGGAGTCGAAACCTGCGCCCCCGAAGAAGGTTGGCTGGAATGCACTGCGAAGACGCCGGAGCAGGAGATATGCGATGGCCAGGACAACGACTGTGATGGTGAGTTTGACGAGGACCTGCCCGACCAGCAGATCTGTTCAAAGGAAGTTGAGGGGGTGGGGACGTGCGCCGGCTCCGCAGTCTGCATGGGAGTGGATGGATGGGTCTGCAACGCTCCCAAAGCGAAGGTCGAGATCTGCGACTACAAGGACAATGACTGTGATGGGCAGGATGACGAGGGCTTTCAGGTAGATGGCAAGTACGTAGTTGACGAGCACTGCGGAAGTTGCAATCAGAACTGTGGCGGAGCCATTCCCAATGCCTCTACATATTGCGACCCGGCGCTGGTGATTCCACAGTGCGTCGTTTCCGCTTGTGCCGAGGGATACTACAAGGCCAACGACTTCCAGTGTCTCCCCCTCGGCCAGACCCAGTGCAAGCCCTGTTTCAGCGACGCGCAGTGCGAAGGGGGGGTTTGCAAAGAGATGGAGACGGGCAGCTACTGCCTCAACTCCTGCCTCAACGAGGATTGCCCTGACTATCACCTCTGTGGCGCTCTCCCTGGCAACGAGGGTGAATGGTGTATCCCGCTTAGCGACGACTGCGGCTGCACCGTAGACAATTCCGGCGTCAAACGGCCCTGTAGCGAGGAGAACGAAGTCGGGGTCTGTTTCGGACAGGAGATCTGCGACCCGACCCAAGGGTGGGTGGGATGCACCGCACCGGTGGCCGTCGACGAACTTTGCGACGGGCTGGACAATGACTGCGACGGGATACCCGACGACGATCTGCCCATCGGCGAGGCTTGTGAAGTTGAAGTGCCAGGCGTTGGCATCTGCGTCGGCTCAAACATCTGCCTGGGTGAAGCCGGGTGGGCCTGTAGTGCCCAGGAACCGCAGCCCGAGAAGTGCGACTACCTTGACAACGATTGTGATGGAGAGATTGACGAGGTCTTCATCGTCGACGGCGAATACGCGATGTTGCACCACTGTGGCGGTTGCAACAAAGACTGCGAGGGGACCTTGCCGAACGCGGAGGCCTACTGTGACGCCGCGGGACAGAAGCCGGTTTGCAAAGTGAAGCAGTGCGCCCCAGGGTTCTACCAACTCAACGAGTATCAGTGTATTGACCCTCCCGAAGTCCAATGTGCCGAATGTGAATCTGACGACGATTGCTACTTCGACGTGTGCGCTCCTACTGACCATTTCACCCACTGTCTGCGCCCCTGTCCAGATGGCGACGAATGCGAGGCCGGGTATAGTTGCGAAGAGACCGACGGTTTTGGCGACCTCTGCTATCCCGACAGCGGGAGCTGTGAGTGCCAACCGGAAAACGAGGGGCTCGAGTGGAGCTGCAACGAAACCAATGCGTCGGGCACCTGCTTCGGCAAGCAGGTCTGTGGCGGAGATAGCGGTTGGAGCGAATGCGACGCCATGATCCCCGTGGATGAGATGTGCAACGGCATCGACGATGACTGTGACGGGCTGATTGATGAGGACCTGTTGCCCTCGATTCCCTGTGAGAAGAGCAATGAGTTTGGCACTTGTTCGGGCATATCATACTGTATGGGAACGCCTGGATGGGTTTGCCAGACCGATGTTCCGGCCGCGGAAATCTGCGACTACCAGGACAATGATTGTGACGGCACGGTAGACGAAGATTATCAGGAGGACGGGAAGTACTTCACCGACCTCCACTGCGGAACTTGCAATAACGCTTGCTCCGAGGCGATTCCCTTCGCTACCGGCTTCTGTGACGCCGACTTTGCCTCCCCGAAGTGCGTGGTTGAAAGTTGTGACGAAGGGTACATTCAGGTCAGTCCATTCCAGTGCATCGTCCCCCCGGAGACGACCTGTCAGGCCTGCCAGGAGGATGGCGACTGCCTGGGCAGCCTCTGTATGACCATCGACGGTGAGAAGCGCTGCGCCAAACCGTGCGACGCACAGGGAGATTGCCTCGGGGAGACAGCCTGTGCGCCCTCCGATTCGGGCACCGTATGCCTCCCCCTCTCCGGTTCTTGCGAATGCAATTCATTCACCGCGGGGTCCAAACGTACCTGTGCCATCGACAATGAGGTCGGTACCTGTTTTGGATTTGAGACCTGCGACGCCGTGGATGGGTGGTCTGAGTGTGATTCGCTTGTACCGATGGAGGAGAGTTGCAACGGCATCGACGATGACTGCAACGGCCAGATCGACGAGGGCCTGCCCGATACCATGCCATGCGACGAGACCAACGAGTTTGGCTCTTGTGACGGATTCGCAATCTGTCTGGGAACCCCCGGGTGGGTCTGCCAGTCGAAGGTACCGTCGGCAGAGATCTGCGACTTCCAGGACAACGATTGCGACGGTGGGGTTGATGAGGGATTCGTTGCTGACGGCAAATACATCCAGGATGGACATTGCGGCACCTGCAACAATAGTTGCGTCGATTCTGTATCGAATGCCACCGCAGCTTGCGATGATTCTTACCCGATACCGAAATGCATTGTGGACTCATGCGACGATGGCTACTTCCAAATCAGCCCCTTCCAGTGCATCGTACCCCCCGATACCACTTGTCAGGCATGTGACGGCGACGAAGATTGCGTGGGCGGCCACTGTATTCTGGTGGACGGTGATAAGCGCTGCGCGGTTTCCTGTGAGGACGACGAGGATTGTGGGCCCGAGCGACAATGTAGTCTGGATGCGCAGGCGGGCACCATGGTCTGCGTTCCGAGCAGCGGCAGTTGTACCTGTTCCAGCTTTACTGAGGGAGCCAAGCGGAGTTGTAGCAGCACCAATGGCATAGGCACTTGCTTCGGTTTTGAGACCTGCGACGCAGTGGACGGGTGGTCTTCCTGCGATGCGCTGGTTCCGGCCATGGAGATATGCGACGGAATTGACAACGACTGCAGCGGCCTTATCGATGACGATTTGCCCGCCACTGAACCGTGCTCCGCCAGCAACGAGTTTGGCACCTGTGAGGGGGTTGCCACCTGTCTCGGAATGGCTGGCTGGGTCTGTCAGGCGGCTGAGCCCTCTGCGGAAACTTGCGATTACAAGGACAACGACTGTAATGGCGAAGTTGATGAGGACTTCGTCAATGGCGATGGGCAGTACTCTGAGTTCTCGCATTGCGGTAGTTGCTCAACGTCGTGTGAGGCTGGCTTCCCCAATGCCGTGGCCCACTGCGATACCTCCCTGGATACACCCAAATGCGCGGTGGAGAGCTGTGACGACGGGTACTTCAAACTTAACGATTTCCAGTGCATCCCCAACACCGCCGGGCTTTGCGAGTCCTGTTCCACTGACGACAACTGTGTGCTCGATGGTGCCAAATGTGTCGAGCTATCCGATGGAATGTTCTGCTCCAAGCAGTGCGAGGACAGTGGCGATTGCCCGGCCGGCTATACGTGTGAACCATACGACGATGGCAAGCAGTGTCTGCCGGTCACCAACTCCTGCGACTGCGACGGTTCCAACCCCAATCTCTCCCGGAGTTGCTCACAGACCTGGCCGATAGATCCTGGCCCCGGTGAGCCCTTCACGGCTTGCTACGGTGCTCAGGGTTGTGAGGCCGACGGCTGGTCCGACTGTGTCTTGCCCAGCGAGGTTTGCGACGGCGTGGATAACGACTGTAACGGAGTTATCGACGATGGCTTCCTGGTTGGGGGCAAGTACAGTGCGGATACTAACTGCGGTCAGTGCGGCAACAACTGCACCTTCTTCCAGTACGAAAACGCTAACGGAGTGTGCGACGGTGAGAAGCAGGTGCCAGACTGCACCATGGAATGTGAAGCTGGATTCTTCGACATCAACGATAACCCCGGAGATGGTTGTGAGTGCGCCTACCAGGGCGAAACCGACCATCCCGACGGAACTGACCAGAACTGTGACGGCGTGGATGGCGAGCTGGATAACGCGATCTTCGTTGCCAAGAACGGTTCCGACGGCAACTCCGGGGCCATTGGCAAGCCGAAGCTGACAATTCAAGCCGCTATCGACGCCGCATTTCAGGGGGGCGAGCGGGATGTCTACGTCGCCACCGGTGTCTATAGCGCGTCAATCTCTTTGAAGGCTGGAGTGCGGGTCTACGGCGGATACGCCTCAGACTTCCTGACCAGGGATATTCTGCTCTACGAAACAGTGATCCTGGGCGATGCCTTCACGGTAGAGAAACCGGGAGCTGTGAATGCCATTTCAATTACCGGCCCGGCAGCTTCAACGGTCCTCTCGGGGTTCACCATTTTCGGCAAGAACAACAATTCGTCAGGTGGTAGCAGTTACGCCATCTACGTGCGTGGCAGCACCAACGCGTTGTCCATCTCAAGCAATACAGTCGAAAGTGGAGTGGCAGGTGGCGGCGCCAAGGGCTCCAACGGTGTCAACGGGGCTCTCGGTGTGGCGGGAACTGATGGTGCCAGCGCGTTTGGAGAGTTCACCTCAAATTGTAATGCCATTCCCACCAACTTCCCCCGCCTTGGCGGCACCGGAGGACTGAGTGTCTGTGACGGTGGCGACCTCGCGAATGGTGGCTCCGGTGGTGGAAATACCTGTCCCCCAGTCTACAACGCGGCCCCCGTTGCCTTCGAAAACGGAGTGCCAGGCGTGGGGACATCGGCGGGTGATGGAGGTCTCGGAGGCTACGACCGTGAGGTCTGGTACTGTTACAGCTTCCCCGGCGGTGAATGTCATCAAGCAACGGGTGGCAACGAAGTTGGAAATGCGGGTGACTCAGGCGGTGCCGGCTCCCACGGTGACACCTCCGGTGGCAACGGATGCTCCCAGGGATCGGCCTCTGGACAAGTGGTGGCCGGTTTGTGGCAAGGCGGTTCAGGGGCTACCGGCGAAGGTGGCAGCAATGGTAGCGGCGGTGGCGGCGGCGGTGCGGGCGGTGGAGCCCAGGATGGCTCAGGATGCTCCGACCGCACGCAGATCGGTGGAACTGGCGGCGGTGGCGGGTCTGGTGGCTGCGGCGGTACGGGTGGAGGTAGCGGCGGACCGGGTGGTGGGGCCTTTGGCTTCTTCATCGTCTGGGATGCTCCGCCCGCCTCTGTCCCGAACGTGTCCGGCAACACCTTCAACGGCGGGGTAGGGGGATCTGGCGGAGCTGGCGGCAACGCAGGCTCCGGAGGTCCCGGTGGCGACGGCGGCGCCGGTGGTGCCGAAGATTTCGCCGATGCCAAGTGTGCGGCCAATGGTGGGGCGGGTGGAAATGGTGGCCACGGTGGCCATGGAGAAGGCGGTGGCGGCGGCTGCGGCGGCTCCTCCTTTGCCCTCTACGCTTCCGGTCAGGGCGGAGTCAGCCTGGCAAGCTACAAGACCGAAAACGCTTTCGTTGAAGGCGCTGGCGGAAGTGGTGGTTCTGGTGGACCCTCCATCGGACAGCCCGGCGATGCCGGGTCCGGGGGGCTGGCGGGGAAGACCAATTTCTAAAAATTCACCATAAGACTAGCGTTCATTAAGTGATAATTCGCCCGGTACGTTCCGGCGTTGGCGGAAGCGGCCGGTTGGCCGAGGTAGTGTTCGTTGCACAGTGAAGTGTTGGTATAGGGTGGCTGGCAGGGGTTCCCCGGCATCTGTTGGTAGACCTTCGACTCCTCTTCCGTCACAACCAGTACGTTTTGCGCAAGCCAGGTGTAGGCCATGGAGAAGTCCACGTGAGGCAGATGGAGCGTGAAGCCGCCGCTGGGACCGAAGCGGTGGAAGCTGAACGCATCGAGAAATGCGTAGCCCTTGCGCACCGCTGGAGACTCGTAGAAAAAGCCCGCTCGTAGTGTGAGCCAACTAGGAATGATGTTGTAGTCGCCCCCCAACCGCACAGATATGGTGTCACGAAAGTTCTTCTCGATAATGACCTGATCGATGGTCAGCATCTGTCCCATCACTTCCGTTGTAATGCCGGCATCCATTGTGTACCGGTCCATCATCGACCACAGGTCATAGTGGATATCCAGCTCGATGTCGAAAACCTCCCGGTCCCGCTCCCTGTGGACGTAGCGGATGCCGGCCCGGAACTTCATCGGCATGGTCATGGAGAAGGTGACCCGATTGTCTGGGATTCCGTCCTTGGTGATGGCTATCTCTTCGTCCAATTCGAGGGTTTCAGCCTCCAACGAAATGCGACTCTTGCTGTTAACCTGGATGGGCAGGAATTGGCCTGCGAGGGCCAGTTGTAGACCGTCTACAGGCTCATACCAGAGGCCGAAGTTGCCGGTAAAGCCGATGCGGTCCTCTCCTTCAACACGGGTGCGAATGTCGAAGCGGCTCTTCTCGGGGTTGACCTGTTTGGGCGACACGTTTCCGTCGACTACCATTTCGAAGGCGAGATTGGGCACGTCGACGTAGGCCATGCTAAGGCCGGCGGCGAAGCGCTCGTGGGGGCGCCAGGCGGCCCCGAGGGTGTAGAGGATCATCATTACATCTTGCTCAATGAGCATATAGCGTTGCGGCCCGTCCTCCGGGAACTTCAGCCGCCCAACAGCAGGCGGCGCATAGATCCCTGCCGCAAAGCCCCACTCCTCCAGTCCGAGGTCAGAAGAGAGCACCGCCATGGGGCCCAAGGCGAAGAGCGGCTCTTCGTTGCGGACGTGCTCAAATCCGACGAGGCGGGGCACGCCATGAGTGGCTCCGCTCCAATCCAGGGTGCGGGCCCGCCTGAATTCGGCCTCGCCATAGACCACCCGGTGGCTGTAGTAGAAGTGTGTTCCCGACAGCCGGGCCAGCCCGGCGGGATTGTAGTAAATGGCGGAGAGGTCATCGGCGCGCACCGCAAATGCCCCGCCGCGTCCCATGGCTACAGCCCCCTGGTCGCCGATTTCGGGTCCTCCGGCGCGAGCTGGGGAGGCCAGGCAAAGGAGCAATAGGGCCGACAGAAGTAGCCGGCAGCCGTGTGGCCATCCCACCAGGTCTACCCCCTACGACTCAGTGCAGTTGTCCGACCGCACCGGGTTGAAGTGTTCGGGGACAGCTTCGGCATCGATGAAGCCCTGTATGCGGTAGCCCTCGTTGCCGTCCTGAGTGATGCAGGTGGGCTTGAGGCCAAAGGCCTTTATGGTCTGCCCGAGGCTAATCCACTGAAAGCCGCAGACATCCAGGCAGTACGAGGTGAGGTCGTCCTCCTCATAGTCGCCCATGTCGACATGTTTGAATTCGCAGTTGCCCGTATTCAGGCACATACAGATCCTGGCAGCATCTTCTACCGCGATACAGCCTTCGAGGTGACCGTCTGAGAAGCCTCGACAGTCTTCGTGGAGGCCAAAGCGGGTCTTCATTGATCTGATGGGTATGGAGTTGGCCGGCGTAAGTTCCGGGGCGCAAACGATGGGGCGTTCCTTGGGCCCGGTGTGAAAGTTGAGGGATGCCGCCTCTACCGACTTGAAGACGCACTGATTGCCATGATAGGGCTCAGCCTTCATCTCAACTGCGAGTCCGTCAAGCATGCAGTAACTGTCCACGACCGATGGGCTGGGTTGCCCCTCCTCGGGAGCTAGGATCAGGGGTTCGAGAGGAGAGCGCCACCCAGGGCCCACTTCGAAGGTAATGCTGTCCAATGCTGCTGCTGTGCCGGGAACGAAGTCGGTAACCAGGAAGACAACGTTGACCACGTTGTTGAGGATATCAGTGTTCCACATGTCGTTAAGCAGGTCCGCAAGTTCTTCCGGCTCGTCGATTTCCAGGCGAGTGAGCCGGAAAGGCGTATTGGCAAATTCGTCATAGTCGCACTCGCAAAACTTGGAGCACTCCCCCGTATTCTCCGGAATGACGATGGGCGGGCAGGGAGGCTCCTCGATGGTGTAGCAGGCGACAATCAGGATGATAGGCACAGAGCAAATGGCCTGTCGCAGAAAGGCGGCGAGCATGGGCAACTCCTATTCACGTGGAGCAAGCGACATTGTGCCTCTGGACTCTATCAGAAGAGCCTCGTAGGAGACAAGAATTTAGCGGCACCACTCGTTGGTAGCGGGGTAGCCGTCGTCCTCCCAGAGAACATCCTGAGGCGTGTATACACTACCTTGGACGTCGAACGCGGCCATCTCGTAAAAGCGCCTGGCCTGACGCACAGCTTTGAGCAAATCGATCTCTTCTGTGGTCACATTCTGGCCGGTTGTCACCTTTCCCGCGATCAACGCAGCTCGGGCCTCGGTATCCGGGTTGATAACGTCGGTGCTCACTCCCCAAAGCAGAAGGACCGTGCAGGTCAATAGGAACGCCCCCGGCAGTGCGGTAGCGTGGTTGATCTTGGCTGGCTCGCCCCGCACGGCGGTGAGGGCGAGGGCAGTTGCACCGACTACCAGCGAGAGAGTGACTCCCACCCAGAGCCAGGGTGCGCCGTTGGGAACCACTACCATGCCCTTTAGAACAGGGGTGGCGGTGACCACCGGGAGTAGCAGCCCATTGAGGAAGAGCGGCAAATTGATCTGCCAGAGTGGACTGGGCAAGGCATCGAAGTGGTAAGGGTAGGTCCAGGCTGTGATGAATTGGTAGAAGAAGGCGATGGCAACGGTTCCCGCGATAGCCCAATAGGCCAGGCGGCGCGGTAGTGGAGGAAGTTTTGCCAGCGCCTTACCGCAAGCAGCCAGTCCGACGGCTGCCCAGGGTAGCAGGGGTAGGGCGTGTCGATTAAAGGAGAGGTCGTCAGTGTTGGTGCCCCGCCAATAGGCGACGAAGAGCAGGGTCGCAAGGGTGATCAAAAGCGCGGCGAAAGCGTGCTTTCGCCGCTCCGGATCGCGGGTGAGCCAGATAAGCCCGCCCCACCCCACAACTACCCAGGGGACGTTAAACAGAAAGCCTAGTTTGCCATGGACGAAGCTATCTGCGAGTACCGACCAGGAGAACCCCACCTGCCCGTGCATGCCCTTGTGAATGTCATAGGCCATGAAGTCATAGGCGGTGGCGAAAGGGTGCCCCCAAACCATGACGTGGTAAACGATGATCGCGATGGCCGGTAGGATTCCCCCAGCCACTACCATTCCCAGAAAGGGAAAAGGGGCGTTGCGGTGACGCCAGCGAGTTACCATTTCTAGAAGGAAGAGGAGTCCGCCGTAAACGAAAAACATGTAGTTGACTACCACGGTGACGCCGGCGAGCAGACCGCCCAGGACCCACCAGACCTTGCGCTCACGTTGCCAGCAGAGGTAGGCCGCTGGTAGCATCAAAGTGGCCAGTGCATAGTCCAGGAACATAGGTAGATAGGTCCACATGGGGCTGGCAGCCAGCAGCGCGAAGGCCGCCCCAAGTCCCCAGCCGCTGCCAAACTGGCGTTGCAGCCACCTGCCAAGAGCGAAGATCAGAAAGAGCCCCGGGAGCCAGACACAAAGGAGGCCAAGCAGCGTGCTGGCCTGATGGAAGGGCAGCTTCTTGCCGCCAAGCAATGTGGCCAACGCGTAAACGGGGATTCCCAGCCAGCTTACCCCCGGTGCCTTCTGAAGCAGCGGTCTACCCTCACGAATGGAGAGGTCGACGATGCCATGCTGTGGTCCCGTGCGACAGAGAATGTCTTCGAAGGACCAGCTATCAAAATGGACCCAGGACTGGATGGCGTAGACGCGGCCGGCGCTATTGGCTTCATGGAAGACGGTCAGTGCGTAACGGTTGGGAATCGCGAGAGCAAGGCCCAGCAGGGCGACGACGAGGGCTAGACGGATGGCGGGTCTTTCCAGCCAGGAACTGATTCTCTGCGACACGCCCATGCACACCCCGTTCGGGTGACTTTAGCCGGTACGGGTGTTTGATGCAATGTTGGAACTCGCGTGGGGCGATGGGTTCGGGCGGTCATGGGTGTTGCGTTCTACAGCGCATCACCAAGATCCACCGTCTTCAGGCTGTAATTCGCGCTGCGCTCAAGCAGGTAGAACTTGGGGGATTCAGCCTCGCCCAAGATAACGAAGTCCTGCTGTGGCCGAAGGTTGATGTTGTCGGGAGAGCCGATGATCGGTAGCGGAGTGACCATTTCATCGGCAACGTCGAGGCGGAAGAACTGCTGATCAGAGATGAAGTACATGCTGGTTCCGTCTGCGGTCCATACAAAGCGGTCGAGTGCAGTATTCATATCCGTCAGTTTGCTCCACTTGCGCTGCGCCAGGTCGAACTGTTTGAGCCCGGTATTGACGGCGGCCATGTGCCAGTAACCATTGTTGTCCTTCACCCAATGGTGGCCGTCATCGAAGAGGTAGAGTTTCCGCCCGTCGGGTGAGACGGTGTATGCTGGTTCCTTATCACCGTAGTTAATGATGTGGTAGTCGAGGGAATCCAACTCCACGAAGATGAGCCCTACGGGCGTCTCCTGGTCGAAGTAGTTCCACTCGTCCTCCAGCGCCTGTTGCCGCGTGAAACCGATTGCCATGTCACCATTGGCCGCGAGAACTACCGGTCCGAAGCCGGGAAGATTGGTAATGAACTCTCGGGTCTTCAGGTCAATGACCGAAATGGGGTCCTTGTTGGGCGGTGGAGGCTTCACCTGCGAGGGATGCTGGGGCGGCACGCAGCGGACTGGGGACAACAGAGCGCGGTGGCGATGGCGGTCGATGATTACTTCATCCGCGCAGTTCGGGAAGGACGCACTCCCGGTGAATTCTGTGATTTCCGGGTCGAAGAAGTGGATGGTGGTCTCGGGCAGGTACTCAATCCCGGCATCAACCCAGCGGCTGGTGGTGAGCAGCAATTCGTTGTTGATAGTCGAGAAATCGAGGTCGCGAATGCGCTCGCCCACCAGGCGATCCCTGACTTCGCCGGACGCGACATTCAGGAGAGTGAAGCGGCACAGATTGAGGGCGCCGTTGCCCGATCCGTAGCAATCGCTGTCGAAGCCCCCGTAGTTGACCATTTCATCCCAGTCGGTGACGGGGAGATTGCTGACCACGACGTACTTCCCGTCGGGCGTCACATCGACCACTCGGTAGGCATGGTTGAGCAGCGTGGTGGACTCCAGTTTGAAGGAGCGCAGGTTGATGGTGAAGAGCTTCATGCCGCCTTTGGCGAGGGCATAGGCGTAGTCACCCTCGGGGGAGAAGTTCAGTCTCTCCAGGTCGGTAATTTCGGGGAAGACTCGCGGCTTTCCCACGGGCAGCGGTCGGACAACCATGACCATTCCCGATGAGGCGAAGCCCTTGTTGGGCCCCGGTTTGGGGACCATAGCCAGCAGATTCATGCCATCGGGGGAGAGGATGACGTCGCTGTACGAAAGGGCGTAGGTCCAGTCCTGGTCTTCATACTCGCCCGTCTCTCGGTTATAACGAGTGCCATCGTCATCGACCCAGTAGCTGCCCGGGTCTCGACCTCGGTCTTGGCGGCCCACCTCTTCCTCGTTATCAAGACCTCCAACATCGGCTCCGTCGCAACCCAAAGAGGAAACTCCGATGATGATGGCGACGAGGGTACAGCCACCGGCCCAAAGACAGACTTCTAGTGTTCGCAATGCGATCTTCATTGCCCTACCTCCGTTTACTGTTCCATTTGTTGGCGAGGGCAAATAATTTGCAAACGTCGTGCCAGAATCGGGAGGGCCGCAGCGGCCGTAGGCCGGCGGCGATGGGTGACTGAATTAGAGGAATCAGAGAGTGACTGCTCTGTCTCTAAGTGGGCAATTATTCGCCACAGTAAGGGTAGGATGGAAGTGATGCGGCAACTTCGGGTGGGGCGGGGTAGGTGGCGAAGTCAGTGGCGAAGGTCTCCTCATCGAGAAAGAGGGCGAGTGGCTTCGGTTGCAATTGGGGGCGGGGGATGTGGGCTTCGGAACGGCGAAAGCGCTTTCGGTAGAGGTGCTTAACAGCTCCAAATGCGCTTGCACAACCGATCTGCAGCACTTCGTCGCCCCGCTCAAAGTCGAGGATCGAGCGGTAGTAGTCATTGAGAAACTCCTTGCGGTGGAGGAAACGGGGGTCGTCGCCCTCTTTAGCGAAGACCGTCTCCTTAATGGAACCACGGAAGATGAATGCTTCCCTGTCGAAGGTGGAGGATTCGGGGACGAACATCTTGTGCCGGTAGTGGTGGTTGATGGCCTCCGCAATTCTCCGGTGGGTCGGACTAGGGTCGTTATTTCGAGCCGGTGACGGGTAGACGTTCTGGAAGTGGAGGGCGACGCTCCCCAGACTTGAGAGCACAGCCGCACAATTGCTGACCCACATCTTGCCCAGGGGACGGTGACGTAGCAGGTGTCCCGAGACTGCGCGACGGGTCAGCAGGTGGGTAAGGCCGGCGCCTCGGTCCTCGGGGCGGACGCAAGTGAGGCCGAGGTGGAGGACCTTGCCGATTCCTTCCACGGGGAGCACTACGCATGAACAGAAGCCGGCCATCCGGCCATCCTTACGCCACGCCATTGCCAGGACCTTGTCGGTCAGCTCCTCACGAGTGCCGGCCATTACCTGATAGTTCGGTAGCACGTCAAAGCAGGTTGCCGCAGTCGCACGCAACTCCTTGACCAGGGAGGCCAGCCGGGCATCCGAGTATTTGCGGCCCGGTCGGTTGACGAATTCGATGCGGTACTTACCCTTACGGCTTGTTGGAGTTCTCATCTCTTCCTCCTGAGCTTGTCAATCGAGCTCGTGGTTGTGAGCCATTTCCCTATATTGCGATTCAACAATCAGGGACCCGTGAGGGAGCTGTGAGAAATCTATTAGGGATTTTGAAGACCGTTACTTCCTGGTGAGCACGATTGTGTATTCGGCAAAACCGGCGGGCGTCTTATCGAGGGTGGAGCGGGTGTCGAAACGTGAGGCAGGGAAGGCTTCTTCCAGTTCTGTTCGCAGCGGTTCCTCGTGGAAGAACGTCTGGACTTGAACCGCATCCGGCCTGGCCGGCACCATTTGCGAAAGCGTAATCCGCACACCATCCGGAGTGGCATCATTTCGAATATTGGCAAACTCCGAGAGCAGGCTTTCATATCGAGGGCCTTCGGCGAGATGTACGGCAAAGACTATCTGGCCGCGGGGCAGCAGCGCCGCCTGCAACCCGTCATAGAACTGCAAACGCTCACTTCTGGACAGATACTCCAGTAAATGGATGGCCATAATCAGGGAGCAGCTTTCGGGGGCGATCTGATAGTCGATCACGTCGGCCACTGTGGCATCTATTTGCACCAAAACACCGAGGCTCTCCAACCATTTGTCTAGGCGTTTGGCAAGTCGTTTGGTGCGCAGCACGGCCAGTGGTGAGTGCTCCACTACGGTCACCCGGGCAAAGCGTCCAGTAGCGGCCGCGGCCAGAGCTTCCGCACCGTCCCCGGCACCGGGCAGGAGCGCGTCGCCCCGAGGCATGTCGGGGGGAAGTTGGCTGAGGTGCCGAGTGACCGGGGTCCCCGGCGGGGCGAGGCCGAAGGGCAGATTCAGCGCGTAGGTGAGGTCGTCGAGTAGCGGGTTGTGCACGGCAGTGGTGCTAGCCTCGGTGACCGGGGGGCCGGGGAGGAGCAGTGGGGCGAGCACCATGTCCGCGCTCACCGGCAAGAGAATCGTGGCCACCCGGAGTGGCCAGGAGGGTGGTAGAGGATAGCTGAGTGCCGCAGCCAGCGCAGCGCGCCACCGGGGAATCCGCTCTACCGGAGCACCACCCTGAACTCGCACTCGCAGTTGTTCCGCGTTGCTTAACGCCTGGTGGACCTGGAATTCCAGGGTAGAGAGGGGGTCATCAACGTCCCTCCAGCCCGCCAGCAAGAAGCGGGAGATGGTGTTGAGAATAAGCGTGGACCAGAGGCTCTCATCTTGCGCGGCAAAGGTGGCGAGCCGGGCCGCAACTCGCCGCACTCGTCCGCCATCATTGTGCCGACCCAGGGAGTGCAGCCAGCGGGCATTGGAAATGAGGGCATGGAGGAGCATTGGATAGCTGTCCACGAGCTGCTGGGGATCGCGAAAGCGGACAGCCTCGGCAAAAGCCGGGTCGCGGTGGAAGAGTTTGACGATGGACCGGTCACTCTTTTGCCACTTGCTCCAGAACTCCCGATTGGCGCGGGCGGCGGCGAGTTGCAGGTCGGCGCGGACCGCTTCCAATGCCAACGAGTCAAGATTCGTCTGCCAGCGGGACTGTGCCGACACCGAAAAGGGCCCAAGAATGGCCAGCAGGATGAGGGTCACGGTAAGGGAGCGGGTGGCAACGGGGGCAGACAATCTTTGTCGAAGAGCCATAAGAACATCATGGCACCTTTCCCGCGCCCCAGCAAGCTGGTACAATTGTCGGACGAAATGGGAAATGGAGGCGTACCATGAGGACGCATTGGTTGTGGGGAGTGGCGCTGATTCTAGGGTGTGCGGGAAGCGGTGACCCCGTTACCTCCGCCGACGTGCCAATAGCAGAAGTGAATGTAGCGGTTGATGTGACCGCAGAAGTTGCTGCAGATTTGGCGACCCCCGATCTGGTCACTCCTCCCGATCTCTTTGAGATTGCCTTCTTCGATGAGAGTACTCCCGACAGTGGCCCCCTTTGTGCTCCGGGTGAGGGCTGCTTCCTCGACGAATGTGATGAGAACTCGGAATGCCTCTCCGGTTGGTGCGTCGAGCACTTGGGGGACGGAGTTTGTACCCAGACCTGTCAGGAGGAATGCCCCCCGGGGTGGTCCTGCAAACTGCTCTCCGGGGCCGACATCGATCCTGTCTACCTCTGTATTTCCAACGTTGGTAACCTCTGCACGCCGTGCGCAGATTCCGGTGATTGTACCGGCAGCGCGGGTACCGAAACTGCCTGTGTCCGCTATGACGACGAGGGGAGTTTCTGCGGTGCGACCTGCGCCCTCGATGGTGACTGTCCTTGGGGGTTTTCATGTCTGACAACAGTCACAGTCGATGGCGTCAGCACACTGCAGTGTGTCGCGGATGCCGGGGTCTGTCCGTGCACCGACACCTCTGTAACTCTGGGGTTGTGGACGCCCTGCGCCCAGGAGAATGAGTTTGGCGTGTGCACCGGCCAAAGGGTCTGTCTCGAGGACGGACTAGGCGATTGCGATGCCTCCCAGCCCGCGGCTGAGGTTTGCAACGGAGTGGACGACAACTGCGACGGTGACGTGGATGAGGGGGTCTTTGTGGAAGGGCAGTATGTCGGTCCCTGCGATGATGGCAATGCCTGTACCACAGACCTCTGCAAGGGAGAGGATGGCTGCGTCCACGAGTCCCTGAGCGAAGGCGAGTGTATCGATGGTGATGCTTGTACCGTCGGCGACCATTGCGAAGCCGGAGTTTGCGCCGGTTCTCCAGTCGCCTGTGACGACAGCAATTCCTGCACCGACGATGCCTGTGATGGCTTTGGTGGCTGCACGTTTATTGACAATACCGCAGCTTGCGATGACGGCGACCCGTGTACCGTCGGGGATCTCTGCTCCGCCGGTGAGTGCGCCAGCACACCAGTTGCGTGTGATTGCCAGACGGACGAAGATTGTGCTCCTTTTGAAGATGGCGACCTCTGCAATGGCACCTTGTTTTGCAACACGGAGAAGTGGCCATACCAATGTGTCGTCCTCGCTGAAACTGTAGTGGAATGCGCTGCGCCGGAAGGCAACAATGCCATCTGCCAGAAAGCAGTTTGCGCCCCCCAGAGTGGTGAATGTGAGTTGGCGCCTGACCACGATGGGTATGCCTGTAGCGACGGAGATGCGTGCACCATTGGGGATACGTGTCTGGAGGGGAGTTGCGTGGCCGGAGTAGCCGCGATTTGCGCCGACGACAATATCTGCACCGATGATAGTTGCGACCCGGAGCAAGGGTGTCTCCACGCAGGTAACGTTGAGCCCTGTCAGGACGGCGATGTCTGCACGGTGGGCGATATGTGTGTCGACGGGCTGTGCGTTTCCGGTGAGGCAGCCACCTGTGCCGACGGTAATCCCTGCACCGATGATTCCTGCCATGGCGACCTCGGTTGCCAGTTCGTGGCTAATGATGAGGCATGCAACGATGGCAATAGCTGCACCCTGGTGGATAGTTGCGTGGCGGGAAGCTGTCAAGGTACGACGGCCCCCGATTGCGATGACGATAATCTCTGCACCACCGATAGTTGTGACCCCGGAGTGGGATGCTTGCATTTGCTGAACAGCGTGCCTTGTGATGATGCCGACGTCTGCACCACGGGAGACCATTGTCACCTCGGTGATTGCATTAGTAGCGGCAACCTGCAATGCAAAGACTCCAACCTCTGCACCGATGACAGTTGTGACCCTGACACCGGTTGCCAGTTCATCAACAACGCCGCTCCCTGTGACGATTCCAACGCTTGCACCGTAGCTGATACTTGTGCTGGTGGTATGTGCGAGGCCGGGGCTCCGCTTGATTGTAATGACCAGGATCTTTGTACGGATGACTCTTGCGACGCCGGGGCAGGGTGCGTCCATGTGCACAACTCTGTCCCCTGCGACGACGGTGATGCGTGTACCGTCAGCGAGTTTTGCTCCGGGGGTATCTGTGGCGGCGGGGCCGGGGTCGATTGTGATGATCAGGAACTTTGCACCACCGATTCCTGCCATCCCGTAGATGGCTGCGTGAACGCGCCCAACTCCATCGCTTGTGATGATGGCAATGCCTGCACCGAAAATGACACTTGCGGCAACGGTCTCTGTCAGTCTGGCGAGGCTCTGGTCTGCAACGATGCCAATGTCTGCACGGATGATTCCTGTGCTCCCGGAGCTGGGTGCCAGTATGTTCCGGTGGCCAACGGCACCGTCTGTGGACAGGACCTGCAGTGTTGGTCCGGAGAGTGCATTGATGCCTGTGAGAGCGGGTCCAAGACCTTCGAATACACCGGCCAGGTACAGGATTGGACGGTGCCCGCATGCGTGAAGTCGGTGACTCTGGAGCTCTTTGGTGCCCAGGGCGGTGGCAATGGTTTTGACGTGCCTGCAGGGGGCAAGGGCGGGACCGCGTCGGGCAAGTTGGCCGTGACACCAGGGCAGGTTCTTCATGTCTACGTAGGTGGGTCCGGTGCCAGCGGGGGGTGGAACGGCGGCGGCAAGAACGTTAGCGCCTGGAGCAAAGGCTGGGGTGGCGGTGCCACAGATGTCCGAGTTGGCGGAACGGCTCTCAGTGACCGCAAGATTGTAGCTGGTGCAGGTGGAGGGCATGCGGCCTATAGCTTTGGCTCCGGTGGCTGGACTGGTGGTGTCGGCGGTGGTGGCGGCGGCACTTCTGGCCAGGATGGGACAGACAGCATTCCCAATCAACCTCCCGGAAGAGGAGGCAAGGCAGGAACGCAAGCGGGTGGTGGCGCGGCAGGGGCCACGGGCAACACCTGCTGTAGTTATATAGTTGCCACCGCCGGGGCCCTGGGCCAAGGCGGCAAGGGGGCCGGAGAGGCCGATGGCGATGTTTGCGGCAGCGCCGGTTCAGGTGGCGGCGGCTACTTCGGTGGCGGCGGTGGCGGCCACCAGAATTGTGGAGGCGGTGGTGGAGGCGGCGGCTCTTCCTATGTCGGCGGCGTCACGGAGAGCAGCACGACGGCTAACGTCCGCACCGGGCACGGACAGGTCAAAGTCACCTACTGACCCGACTACTTCCCGCAGCGATTGAATAATCGTCCTGAATGAGTATGATGCTCTGCGCGACTGCCAGTCGTGTGGCGTTCCACGAACTTCTGAGGTGTCTGATGATTTCGTTCCTGCGGCCTCACGCTCCTGCCCTGCTAGCCTCACTGCTTTTCGTTATTTCTGGCTGTTCATCCAGCGGCAAGTCTCAAGTTGACCTTGACGCCCGGAACGAGGCTGAAAGTGCTTTCGAAGACCTCTATTTGGAGGAGGACGATGCGACCGGCCTCGACGCTGAAGAGGAGGATGCGCCATCTGTGGAAGAACTGGTGGACGAACCTGACGTGGTTGAGCCAGCAGGTGTCTGTGGCTACCCTGAACTGGCCGTTTGTGAGGCTTCTACCGCGGCCCCCACCACGAAGACCGCGATTTCCAATTTCGTTATGAACAACGCCTTTCGGTTGCGTTGCGCAGAAGCTGGCGAAGGGGGCTGGGATTTCTCAGTCTATGGTGAGGAGTTTGCGGGCCAGCAGGCCTTCTTCATGGGCGAGGTCCACGGCTCCAATGAAATCGGACAAACAAGTGCAGACCTCTTTGAGTATCTGGTTCGCAATCACGGCGTGCGGGTGCTCGCCCTCGAGATTGGTATGGATACGACGGCGGACTTGCAGGACTTCGTCGCCACTGGAGACCCTGCGTCTATGCAGGCCACCGGTTCGGACATGTACGGCGACAACATGTTCAGACAGTTGTTGCCCGAGCGAGCCCACGAGCTGGTCCTCGAAGGGTATGAGATTGATGTAGTCGGCGTTGATGTGCCTCAGCGTCTGGCCTGGGTAAATGAACAATTGGAGGACGTCGCAGGGGGGATGGATGACCCTGTGGCAGCGGGCCTGCTCCTGGAAACGCTGCCGCCGCCTCGGGAAATCCAAAGCTATGGCATGTTCGGCCTCGAGACTGCTTACGTTGACCAGGCGGAAATCTACTACCAGATGGTCATGGACAATCTGGAGGCCATCTGTGCGGCCCTCGAAGATGAAGAAGAGTGTGAAAAGGTGGAGTATCTTGCTTACTCCCTCTGGATTGGAGCGGTCTTCGTCTCCCAGGATTTCATGATGGGGTCTATGGGGGGAGGAGACCAGAGCCTCATGATGCAAATGATGATGGAGCGGGAACAGATCCTCATCTGGACCTTTGAGCAGGCAATTCCTAGCGATGACACCAGACTATACGCACATATGGGTGCTGCCCATGCGTCCAAGGGTAGTTGGAACGTCGCCGGTCAGTTGGACAAGTTTTACCCGATTACCAAGAACCAGGTCTACACTGTGACTCCCGCGTATGGACCCGGCAGTGCCATCTTCTATGGATACTCCAGCCAGTCTTTGCCCACGGAGCCGAAGATACTCGGGGAGGCTCTCTCGACCATGCCGGAAGATCGCTACTTCCTTTCCACCGGGAGTCCTGGTTTGGATTGCACGGCCAATCCTTACAAGGACGAAGTCGTCATCGGAATGGGTGGGCAGTATGGCTCCAGTTATGATTCCTTCCTCTTCTACCGGCAACTCACGGCCGATAAGCCAGGTGGTATGTGGTACGTGGGGAATAGCGCCTGGGAGCAGTTCTTCATCGACCAGGTGGAGCGTCTGCGCTACGCTCAGGAACTGATGTTCAGGACTCACGACTTCAACTAGGGGAAATATGTCGCGCACCCGCAAGACGGACGAAGATAGAGAACTAAATGCCTTCATCGGTGGCCGAGTTCAGGCCTTTCGCCTGGATGCCCGGTTGAATCTGGAGTCTCTCGCCCAGAAACTGGGGATCAGTGCCCCCCATTTGAAATCCCTTGAGAGCGGCCGGTACTCCTTTAGCGCCAGCCTTATGTGCAAATTAGCCGCTGCGTTGGGACGCAAGGTGGAGGCCTTTTTGCCCAGGGGGCCGCAACGCCCCATCGATCCCGGACGGCGAGAATGGGAAACCCTCTACGAAATGCTCACCAGCCGCGATCGAACTGCGGTTCTGCAACTTGGGCGCACCCTGTCAGGCAATACGGGTCTCAGTCTGCTGCAGACTTGGAAGCGGCTGGCCGTGCGAACCGGTTGTCTGGTCTCTTTGGAAGGCATTGACGGCGTTGTTCTCAATGCCTTGGGGGAGGCCCTGATGGCCCGCATTGCGAGCGCTGGGAAGGAGGGTGTGGCCAGCTCCTACGATTTCGATTCAGCCCTCTGGAAGTTCATGGTGGAGCGTTTTCAGACCATCGCCCCTGACCCCGTGCATGCCTTTGAGCGAACGCTTCTCTACGCTTGTGAGCGACTTAGTCGCCAAGAGCAGCAGATCAGGCCCAGCCTCCAGAAAGGTGCAGTTGTCGTTACTCGCTTCTATGCGTTGGCCTCAGTTGCCTACCAACATCTTGAACAACTTAACGATACGACTTTGCTTGACGCAGTGGACGGATTCCTTCTGGAGCCCGATCTGGTGGTCCTCGTCGAGTCAGACCCCGCCGCGGCAGCCGACCGAGCCGTACCCCACCGCCCTGGCACCGACCAGTTCTACAGTCCCTATCGGGGCACCGCCGCGTTCCAGGAGGCGCAGAGCCGCAATGCTGAGGCCGCCGAGGCTCTCAAGGAGCGGGCTGTATCTGTCCTGAGAGTGAGCTACGAAGATAACCCCGACGAATTGGCTGATGTAATCATGGCTCAGTTGCCATTGCCGGCAGAAGCCAGGTAGAGGTCTCTCTCACCATCTTGCTCCTTCACGGTCACCGCCTGCAGAGGAAGGTGGTAAGAGCCGCACCCGCAAGTCCGCTCGGGCCTATCGCTCTCAATAGGTCCCACGAAACTCCACCATTCCATTGAAGCCGGGCGCGTCGATTCCGCTGCCATGCACCCGGTAGCGCCGGTCTGCAAGATTCTCCAGGCGAAGGTCCAACGCAAGCTGCTCCGTAAGTAGAAAGCCGGCCCGCAAGTTCACGGTGACCCACCCGGGAGTACCCTGGCAATCATCCAGAAGCTGGCCTGGATGCTCCGGATCTTCGCAAATGCGGAAGTCTGTTCGGTCATCAGGATGGAGGTTGTTCTGCGCCGCGGACCAACGCACGAAGAACTCGCTGTGCAATTCGCCGCCAGGGCTCGCGTAGCGCAGGCCGGTGGTGCCTGCCACCGGAGGCAAGCGGCGGGAGCTGATGAAGTCACCTGGCTCAATCTCGACGGTTCCATCGATCCAGGAAATGGCGCCATAGGCGGAGATACCGCTTAGCGGCCGGGAGGCGAGAGTAATGTCTACGCCTCTAAAATCCCCCGATGAACGGTTGACCCGGCGCACTGCAGATTGCCCCGCAAGGACGCTCTCGTCCAACCCCAGCTCAGCCAACTCAATTGCCGTCAATTCTGCGCGCCCGTAAAGTCCGCTCAACTTGCTGTACCAACCCGAGAGGTTCAGATGAAAGTGCGCAGCGTTGAGTTTCATACCCAACTCAACCGTATCGGACCGAATCGGGTCAAGCTCCCGGTTGGGGACCTCAAAGAAGTCCCCCGTGTCACCCAGTACCGTCGTCTCTTGTAGATTAGCCGCTCGAAAGCCCTGAGAGTAATCCGCATAGAGGTGGATAAGGTGTGCGTACCGGTACCCGATTCCCGCCGACCCAACCATCCCGGAGTGGGAGTAGTCAACGTCTCCTAACCCCGGGACATCCGGGGCTCTTGCAGCATAGTATGAAAGGCGGGTACCGGCATCGGCGGTGACCGTGGACTTGTCACCCTTGATGAGGTCGATTTCACCCCGGACGAAGGTCCCCAGGGAGGTGTAAGTTGAACCGGATGAGAAGTGGCCGCGACCACGATCCTCCCAAACCCAGTCGACGTGAGAAGCGTCACGGGCGCTTGAATTGACATAGTCAAAGTACCCCTCAGCCCCGACGATTGTACGCATCCGGTTATCCCAGGAACGGGATTCCAGCGTTGCGAAGAGTCCGGGAGTATGAACCGTGTCCCGAGTTTCGCTACGCCTGGTGAGTTGGTCGACTTGTGATGCCAGGCAGGCCGCCCGATCGAGGACGATTCCACCGACAGTGGCGCAGCGAACTCCAGATTCTACTTCGTTGGTGAGGTGGTAGCTGAGATTGACTCGCAGCCGATGGAACCAGCGGCTGCCCAACCGGTCAAGCCTGATGTAGGTCAGCAAGTCGTCGTTGTCATAGGACCGGTGTCGGCCGACGTTGATGCGGTCAGTGCGGCCGGCGTTGCGGACGCTGCTCTCAAAGAGGGCGGCCGTCAGACGGTATCCAGGGGCGAGCTTCACCACCGACTTATGCCGCACAGCACTACGCTGGTAGCTGCTGAGTGGCTGCTCAATGCCGCCACCAGCTTCCACATCACCGTAGTGGTCAAAGGTAGCTCCGAGATAACCTGAGTAGTCGCCCTTGCGGTAGTCGCCTTGCAACGAGCCGCCGAGTCCAGGGTATGCGCCGGCGAAGGAGAGGCGTCCGCCCACCCCCCAATCACGCCCCCGCAATTTGCGCGGGTCCCTGGTAATGGCGTGGAGGACCCCGCCCATGGCGTCGGAGCCGTAGAGCACCGATCCGGGCCCTCGCAAGACTTCAAAAGCGCTGAGCGACCAAGGATCTATCAGTCCCAGGTATTGGTTGGGTCCGGTGCGATAGGTGCTGTTGGAGAGTCTGATGCCGTCCATCAAAATCAGATTGTCCGGCCCCACCAGCCCTCGTAAAAAGGGAGCCCCGGCACCGGCATTGGTCTTCTGCACCATCACGCCCGGAGCTTCATCGAGCAAGTCGGGAATCGATTTGGCCTGGCGTCGAGCGATGGCCTTTTCGTCTAGAATGTCCACCGAGCGTTTGACTTCAAACTTGCGCCGCTCCCCCCGGTCAACGGTGACCGTAACTCCACCAAGCTCAACGTCATCTTTCTCGTCCTTGGGAGCTTCTTCCGCCAACGCAGTGGCGCACAGCAACATCCCCAGAGTGAATTGCCAGGTCCACCGAAAGACCATCTTAGAGCTCCACCGGGCTAGGGTTGAAAAATCATCGTCAATCACTCAAACAACTCTAACAGACAGTGCCCACCTCTGCAGTGAGTAGATCTACCTAGGCAAACCATTCGGGCGCATAATTAGGCGGAAATATGAACGAATTTGGCGGTGCGTCCGCTGATTGCGTCTGGCGTAGGTCCGCTGATTGCGTCTGGCGTAGGTCCGCTGATTGTGTCTGCTGGATGAGATTTCGCCCGCTGTCAAAGGGCAACGCTGCCTGGGACTGGCCTAGCGGATCCCTTCGATGAGAGCCAGACCTGCATCACAGTAGTTGAAGTCCTGCTCAGAGAGGCTGCAAACCGGCGTTCCGAGGCATTGGGAATTGCACTGCGGATGTTCGCACTCATCATCGACGCCGAAACAATCCCAGTCTGCGAGACAGGGGTCACCAGATTCTTTGCACATACCTGCACAGTCATCATTCGACGAGCATTCTTCTCCATCACCAGGGCATTTGCCCACGCAATCACTATGCACGAAGCAGTGGCTACCATCTGCACAGAGCCCCGGGCTGCAGACACCGGATGTGCACTCCAGGGCGCTCGTGCACAATTCGCCCACGGGTTGCTGAGGCCAGCAAACAAACTCACTTCCTTCACCACCCGTACAATACAGATTGTTGGCACACCGGTCGACGGAATTGCACTGCTCTCCTACCGCGCGCAGTGGTTTGCAAACGGCAGTTCCATCGCAATAGAGACCGGTGTTGCAGGGAGTATCACCCGATGCAGTGCAACTCTGTCCATCTTCAGGTAATCCCTGGCAGATTTGGTCCAGCCCACACTGTGCCGACCCGATACACTGAATGTTGTAGGAGCAATTCTGACCGACGGCCCGGGTCCCGTGAAACAACTCCGTCTCGCACTGTTCGAGCGACAGAATTGGTGCGGACGGAAGAAAGCACTCGTCCTCGACCCTCAGTCCCTTCAGGCAGAGGGTGGCCATTTCCTCGTCAACCGTAACCGTCCCGTCTCCAAGACATTTGACGAGTGCTGGATTGGCCTGCTTGCACATCAACTCTGCGTCGTGGAGGCACTGCGACCGCTCACTCTCGAAAGCGCTGCCGAATCGTTGCTCCACCAGGGCACTCGTGCAGCACTCAAGTACGTTCAAGCAGACCACTTTCGCTACTTCAGAGCAATAATGTTCCTGGTCCACCGACACGCGCACGCTCCCTGCAGTGTCGTCAGCGGACTCGGCATCTATGTCGCCGCTGCTGGAATGGAAGGTGCAGACCAGATTCATGCATTTGAGGTCCGCCTTACAATCGGCAGTCTCGGCGCAAGACTCCCCGAACCCGCTCAGGCGATCGTTGCTGGTGCCATTCCCCGAGTCTCCGCAAGAGAGTATGAACAGAAGGCAACAGGATAGGAAATACGTTGAGGGGCGTGTCGCCGGTATCATTGTTGTCGATCGCATCCTCTCTGCTCCTATGAGGCGCACCATACTTATCACCCCGCGCATAATGTTGCTGAGTCGGCCACCATAGAGTCCTTGGTAACATGTGCTACATGTCGCAACATTACTGTATCTGTTGGTCCCAGTCTAGTGCCTCGTTGATGATCTACTCTGGCCCCGCAGTGCCGCAAAATCTGACAGGGCATCTGGTTCGGCGCTGTCGTGATCTGCCAATCTGCAAGCTACACTTCCTAGAGGTCATGTGTTGTCGTTAAGTGTTGAAAGGGAGGCAGGCCGCGTGATACGTTCACTCGAAAGGTAGGCTTAGCGATAATGCCATCCTTGCTGCAGTGCTGTGCGGGGGGTTGATGGGTGTGGGAATAGTGGCAAATAGATCGATGAATGCGAACCAGCTCCGTTGCCTAATAGCCTACATGGAATTTGTGACCTGCCTCGCGGTGGCGCGGCGGTATAGAAGATGACCTGAGCTACCTGAAAACAGTGCAAGGAAGGGTCCGATGAAAGACGTTTGTCATGGTCAGTTCTGGTTGGGCATTGCTCTCGTGGTTGGTCTGCATCTAGCAGGATGTGGAGAGCCAGGAGGCGAGTTGCAGGGGGTCGGGGGGAGCTGCACAAAGACTGCTGACTGCGAATTGGGCCTGAGTTGTTTTTCGTTTACCTGTGTGGACCCAGAGTCATTTTGGGCCGAATTCGATGTCCAATGCGTTCCCGACTGTGCTGACAAAGTGTGTGGTCCGGATGGTTGCGGTGGCTATTGTGGAGGCTGTGCTTCGGGCTGGAGTTGCAACGGAGATGGGCATTGCGAAGAGCTTCCCAATTGCGAGTTGAGTCTCGCTCTGGCTTGTGACGAGACGGTGGACGGAAGTACAATTGGACGCGTCAACGAACTGCAGAATTACGGCTGTGATGAGATCATGGGAACTGGACCAGATATCGTCTACGTCTTCCAGCCGGTGATTGACGACAACGTTTCCCTTCACTTGCAGAGCCCCGGGACGGGGCAGAAGTTGCTGGTCACCACTTCCCCATGCAAGCCAGACAGTTGCGCTGATTGGAACGAAACAGAAATCCAGTTGGAGGTGAATGGAGGTCAGAAATACTACATCGTTGTTGATGGGGACGATGAGGGTGGCCAGTTCTGGTTGTCACTGGAGTGCCAGTCGACCTGCGTTCCTCAGTGTGCCGGGCTGGAATGCGGTGACGATGGTTGCGGGGGCGAATGTGGCGTTTGTCCAGCGGCAGTGCCGGACTGCGTGGGAGGCAAGTGCACCGTCATCTGTGACTCCGATTGTACCGGCAAGATCTGTGGCGATGATGGTTGTGGCGGTGAGTGCACGCCAGGGTGTCTGGCCGATGAGATGTGTAGCCCTGACCAGCAGAGCTGTCTCTGCCAGCCCGATTGTTCCGGAAAGGAATGTGGCGATGATGGCTGCGGTGGCAAGTGTGGAGAGTGCCCCGATCAGGGAGAGTGTGTCGCAGGGGCATGCGCTGCACCTTGCTATCCGGACTGTGGCGCAATCCCAGACTGTCAGGCCGCTGAGTGGTTTGGGGGCAATGCCTACTTCCTCTGCAAGAACTGGGATGTCGATTGGCTCACCGCCCGGAGCGCCTGCGCGGCCCACGGCGCACATCTGGCTATTCCAGATGGCTCTGGGGAGAACACCTTCATCTTCGGGCTTTCGGGCAAGAACTCGTGGTTGGGTATCAGCGATCTGGCAGTGGAAGGTGTCTGGATGCTGGTCACTGGTGAGCAGGCAACGTGGTTCAATTGGGGTTCCGGTGAACCCAACAATCAGGGCAATGAGGATTGCGTTGAGTTCGTTCAGGCAGGCAAGTGGAATGACATATTCTGCACCAAGAAGATGGCTGACTTTGTATGCGAGAATGATGGGCTTCTCTGTTCCACCAAATGCACCGGCAAGGAATGCGGCGGTGACGGTTGCGGCGGTATTTGCGGAGTGTGCCCCGGAGGAGATGATTGTGTTGATGGCACTTGCATTTGTACCCCGTCATGCGCCGGCAAGATATGTGGTGGTGATGGCTGTGGTGGTAGCTGTGGAGAGTGTGAGCCCGGGAAGATCTGCAGCGGGAACCAGAAGTCCTGTGTGATAGATGATGTCTGCGATGGTGGTGCGGGACTCTTCCAGGAATGCCAATTCGATGTGGATTGCGCGTCATGTTGGTGTGCGGAGCATGTTGGCGAGGGAGCATGTACGGTGGGATGCGCCCCTTCGTGTCCGGAGGGTTGGCACTGCGGCGATCTGTCCAAGCCTGGCGATCCTGCACAGCCAATATGCCTATCCAACGCCGCCACTCTCTGTCGTCCCTGCTTCAAATCTGGAGACTGCAAGAGCATTGGAGATAGTCAGGACACCTGCGTCGAATATGGCGAGTCGGGTAGCTTCTGCGGGGCCCTTTGCGTACTTGACGAAGACTGCCCGGAGGGTTACTCGTGCAATGACAGCCAGAGTACGGAGGGGTTGCCGTCCAAGCAGTGCGTCGCGGACTCCGGGGTCTGCCCCTGTACGGCAAAATCGGTGGCCGGCGGGCTATGGACCGGTTGCACCATCACTAACGAAATCGGCAGTTGCGAGGGCAAACGTGTCTGCATCGAGGGTGGCCTTACCGACTGTGACGCTTTGTCACCCGATGCCGAATTGTGCGATGGAATCGACAACGACTGCGACGGAGATGTTGACGAACCGGTGAATGTTGACGGCGAGTTGGTTGCCCCTTGCGATGATTTGAACCAATGCACCATCGATACCTGCAACGGCCAACAGGGCTGCCTCCACGAAGTGCTCAACGGTGTGTCGTGTGGTGATGGTCTGGTCTGCAAAGAGGGCAGTTGTTTGCCCGGTTGCCTCCCAGCCTGTGGCGTTAATGAGGAATGCGTTGACGGCGAGTGCGTTTGTGCTCCGGATTGTACCGGTGTGGAATGTGGGAACGACGGTTGTGGGGGAAGTTGCGGGGCCTGCGACGGAGGGTATGAGTGCGGTCTGGCCGGCCAGTGCGAAGCAGACTGTGCGGCCCTCTGCCAGGAAGTCGAGTGTGGTGCTGCGGGCAAGCAGGATGAGTGCGATTGTGGAGGTTGTGGAGCAAAGCTCACGTGTCTCGACTCGATTTGTGTCACGGCCTGTCAGCCGAAGCTCCTGGGGACCCTCGATACGCCGGGCGATACGCGAGGCGTTTTCGCTGCGGATGGTATCGCCTACGTCACCGACTATGGTGTGGGACTGCACATCGTGGATGTTGCTCAGCCGGCCAATCCTAAACTGCTCGGGTCCTACGAGGCGAACACCACCGGCGGCAGTGGCACGACAGGAATCCAGGTGGTAGGGGATATCGCATACCTCGTGGTTGGAACCGACGGAATTGAGATTGTCGATGTGGCTAACCCTGCTATACCGGCACTGCTTGGTTCTTTCTCGGGGGTTCACGCTCGGGGCCTGGTGGTCGGCGGTGGTCTGGCTTACGTTGCTGCGGATCTGGATGGTCTGCTCATCCTCGATGTTACCAATCCCCTGAATCCGAAGTTCAAAGCTGGATACGCTGACCCGCTCATGACCGCCATTGATGTATTCGTTGCAGATGGCGTGGCCTATGTCGTGGCCAAAGGGGAGGAGATGAGTCTGCGCACCATCGATGTTGCCGAACCTACGTCACCCAATCTCGCCGGAGTGTGGGGCGAGGCTGGTCTCCATGCCAGAGGGGTGTCGGTGGCGGAGGGAATGGCGTACCTCCCGGGCGGGACAGGGCTACACTTACTGGACGTCATCCTCCCCGCCACGGCGGAGCTCGTGTCATCCTGGACCGCGGGTGGACCGAGTGCAGTGGTTGCGGCCAGCGTGGAAGGCGATCTGGCCGTCACTGTCGGCCCCGATGCAGGGCTCTCAGTGATAGACATTGCTACGCCGGAAGAGCCTTCGCTCTATGGTAGCTATCAGGTTCTCTCCAATCCCGACGACGTCCATTTGGAGGGTGGCCTGGCATACGTAGCCGATTGGAGCGAGGGTCTCAAGATAATCGACCTCTCCAGTTGTATTGAGTAGTTGGTAAGAGGAGTAGTCAAGATTTCGCCCTGTCGCTCTTTCCTGGGCACCGGAATTTCCGATGTTTCTTGCGGCATGCCTATCGTTTCTCGATGCAATTGTGGTTCGCTGTTGCGTCACTGCGTAGCTGGCGTTTCGCTCCGATTGGTTCTAGAAGGAATGGTCGGTCTCAGTCCCTACCACATCGGGACTCGGGTCCTGGTCGTGTTACCTTTGAAATGGTTGATTCGCAGGTCTTCAATGGTGTCGTTAGCATCTAGCACCTGCTTGGTGCCCAGGCCAATCGACGCCGTGCCGATCCCGGCCGTGGACACTCCCAAGGCCATCCCCATGACGCCCAGGAGCACCCGTCTTAACTCCTCGTTATCGTCTATGCCATCCTGGCTGCTACTCGCCAGCGTGATCCCCCCGGCCGCTGCTAACAATCCGCCGATCACCGCCATTGTTGTCCCTACCTTTGTCCATCGCCCCCCCCGCTTGCCGCTCTCAGAAGCTTTCAGATATTTGTCGAATGCGGCGCGATAGGTCGGTGATGCAGTGGGCAGCAAATCCTTGCGTACGAGGACTGCTGGATTGGCGGTGAGTCGAAAGTGGTAACTGAACGCACCCGAACTTCCGTCGCGACGACTCCCGAAGGTCTCGGCCTGACCAGCGCGAACCGCGTCGACGACATCTCGGTTGATCTCGATGTTGAAGTCACGGCTTTCTGCTGAGCTCGATTTCGAACCAACCTGAAGAACGCCGTAGCAGACCGTTGGAACAATGCTGGAGAGGTCCGTGCTCAGCGCATCAGCCGGAGGAACGTCGATGCGTACGGAATAGGTTCCTTGCCGAAGTTCGAAGCCGCAGGGGGCTATACACTCCGACCGATATCCGTCAAGGGAGTAAACCGTAATCCTGGTGTTTGCAGCGCCGGAAAATCTGGCTCCACGCGCCTCTCCGGAGTAATTCGATTTGGGATAGTCCGGAGGAGCGGGCGGACGATAAGTTGTCAACTGAGCGCACCCGCAAGTCAGGTAGGTAGTGAGCGTCAAGATGACAGCAACATGCGAAGGGAATCGGAAGAGAGCGTCGCCGCGAAGTTGGGAGCGGATGGGCCTGACATGCCGATCAGTTGGAGGATCGGGCTGAGACCCTTGTCCGCAACGTGGGCGATGCCGTTCTCGATATGAGGAATTTTCTTGGAAGTCAATCCTCCAATTGCTTGAGCCCAATTCCGCCAGGATATCCATAGGACACATCGTCGTCATAACCGTAGACGACGATGCCAAACTTACTCTCAGACCAAATGTGGTGGACGCCGTCTGAGACCATCGTCCGGTAGACTCCAAACCCGCTATCGCCGACTGGCAAAAAGGCCTCGGCGTTGAGCTGATTGCCGTCAAGGACGACCTTCTCGGCATCCAGGGGAGCCAACACGTTCAGGTAGTCTTCCAAGTATGCATCTGGCGTCAGGAAGACGTAGGAATCAAGGAATTGCTCGACCGATGCAGCGAGGATCATGGAAGGGTCGCCGATGGGTGCGCATGCCCCTTCACCCAGGTAGAATTCACAGGTGGTGCCGGACGCGCACTCTGACTCGTCGGAGCAACTTGGGCCGATGCACGCGTCGTAGAAGGGATCAATGGCAAAGGGGGCCGGGCAATCGCCACCGAGGATCTCATATGAAGAGGCCAGATACTGGGCCACCATTATCGGCTTGGTGGAGGTAATCTGCAGGTCCTCGGCGGATTGGAAGTGGAAGAACTCCCCGGCAGACAGCGTTGGGACCGTGATATCCGGAGCAGAAACAACGATTTCGGTACCATCTTCTCCCGCCAGAATCCGGACATGGTCCTTCTCCTTCCACCGCTGCCAGGATTTGGTTACCACGTAGTTGGTGCCCCAGGTATTGACCGGTAACATCTGCTGTTCGAGGTGGTCGGCGCAGCATTCGTCAAGCGTGTTTGTCGCTTCATGGCCGGCGAAGACTGCGATTGGCAGGTTGGCGGTGATGTGAGTGCCGGTAAGGTCACCATCTGGCACATCTGTTTCAATGTTCAGGACCTCTCCTTGCAGAAGGGTTACCGTGTGGCTCTGCCCCTTGCTCAATGCCGGAACCTCTCCCCCCGCAAGAGTCTTGCACGTTGGGGTGAAAGTGACCTCGGTGGGTGCGCTGGAGATCCCGACCACCGTGAAGAATCCCCTGAAGTTCGTAGCGTACTGTTTGAAGGACATGACGTAGTACTCGCTTCCCAGCTTCGGCGAAGGGAGGAGGAGTGAGGCATCGTTGGAGAAGACCTCAACTATGTTGGAAAGGGGATTGAACTGATATGCAGTAATGGGTCCGGTGGCAGTGATCTTGAAAGCGTCGTTGCCGATGTTCGTGCCGTTCTGGCTCCAAGTGGCGGGCAACTCGAACTTCTGCAGCGAGAGCGGTGGGAGGGTTGCTATGGACTCATCTCCAGAGGGATCCTTGACGGTGACCTTGACGGCAAGATCCTGGCTCGCGTTTGAAGCAATCACCGCGAATTGAGCGTGTTGCGCGTCGTAGGTCCCCTCTTCTGCGTTGTCGAGGTCAACAGCCCAGAAGATGCAGCCCGCGTTGCTGTCGCCAACGAATTCTGCGTCACAAGGTGAGAGGCACTCCCCGGATTTGCAGATCATTCCTTCCATGAGAGAGCAGTCCTGCACTGCATCCCAGGCGACCCCATCGTCGGAGCAGACAGAAGCGATTTCGCCGTTGCACTTCTTAGCGCCAGGAGGGCATTCTCCACACTTTCCTTCGGAGCACTCCATCGATGCTTCGCAAGTCTCAAGAATGGTTGTTCCCTGGCCATCTTCGAAGCACTCGACAACCGTGTTCTCTACGCAGAACACCGACTCCGGGACGCACTTCACGCAGTGGCCGTCATGGCAGGCCTGGTCACCGCAATACATGATTTCAAAGTCTGGGTCCGTGCCGTCTGGCGAGCAGACGTGAATCTCGTTTTCCACGCATTGAGGGATGTTCGGGACGCACGCTTCCCCCAAACATCCGCCGTCTACGCACAGCGGTTTGGCTGAGGGGCAGTGGTCGTCTGTGGCGCACTCGACGCAAGTGCCCTTGTCACAAACAGGAGTTGCCACGGGACAATCGGCGGCGTCCTGGCAGCCTCCGGAAGAAGTATCTGGCACATCTTCCCCTCGTTTGGAATCTCCGCCGACGTTCCCGGAATCGCCGATCCCATCCGGACTTGTTCCGGTCGCGTCCGGACTTGAGCCAATCACATCGGGACTTGAGCCAATCACATCCGGACTTGAGCCAATCGCATCGGGACTAGAGCTGATGTCAGGTGTCACCCCGTCCTTCCCACACGAGCAGGTAATTGTAATCACCAATAAAGAACAGAAGAGCCAGTTTACGACCGAATTTGGATGCATTGACCCCACCCCTGATTCCATGCGTCGCCTATTACTCGTCGTTACGCTAGATGCGTAAGTGCACGGTAACAGGTTGCATGTAGTGCAGCAAGGATAAGTGAATTCAACTACAGAAATCATGGCAATCGAGAGAATTGTACGAAGAAGAGGCCACTCCCGCCTCAGCCGACGGCGACCCCGGTCTTCATAGATTCGGGCACAATCGTCCCGTCGAGCTTGATGTTTGGGAAGGGTTGGCGGTATGGATGGAGGGGGAGGTCTAGTTGATGCGGGAAGTACCCTATCGTTCGTTTGCCAGCTACTTGCGGGAGCGGTTTGGAGGGCTGGTGCGGAAATTGCCAGTGGATGGCGGCTTCACCTGTCCCAATCGGGATGGACGTGTGGGCAAGGGGGGCTGTATCTACTGTGACGGCGAGGGGGGTACGGGGCGGCTACAGGAGCCCGGGTCGGTGACTGAGCAAATGGCCCGCTTCCGGGCCGACCGGGCCGGTAGTCCACGTGAGGAGCAGTATATTGCCTACTTCCAATCCTTCTCCAATACCTATGCACCGGTGGCGAAACTGCGGGCTCTCTATGAGGAGGCGTTGGCGCAGCCGGCCGTCGTGGGACTGGCAGTGAGTACCCGGCCAGATTGTCTTTCTGGCCCGGTCCTGGACCTGCTGGAGGAGCTGGCGAAGCGGACCTGGGTCTCCCTGGAACTTGGAGTACAGAGCCTCAAAGAGGAGTCGATGGTCACCCTCGCCCGGGGCCACAGAACGAAGGCGTCTTTGACAGCCGTTGAGGCGTGCAAAGAGCGGGGGTTGTTTGTTTGCACCCACCAGATCTTAGGATTGCCCGGAGAGACCCGAGCCGACTGGCTCGACACCGCGCAGTCCCTTTCGGCCGCCGGGATTGACGCGGTCAAGCTGCACATGCTCTACGTGGTAGAAGGGACGGCCCTTGCCGCGCAATGGGTTGCGGGAGCAGTGCCTTTGCTCTCTTTGTCCCAGTACGTGACAGCGGTGGTCGATGTGCTGGAGCGGGTTCGGCCCGACATCGTGGTGGAGCGCATGGTCAGCGATGGCCTCTTTGGCCGGACCCTTGCTCCCGCCTGGTTGTTGGAGAAGGATGGCAAGTTGGACAAAGGTGCTTTTCTCGCGGCCATCCGGCAAGAGTTTCAAAGCAGAGGTACCGAACAGGGGAGCCTGCGATAGCTACTCGGGCAGCACCAGACCGGCCTTGATGGCCGCTCGAGTGAGGCTGGCGACGTCGTTGACCCCCAGCTTCTCCATGACGTTTCGGCGATGGTTGTCCACGGTTCGCGGGCTGATTTCCAGCAGTTGCCCAACCTCTCGACTGGTCTTCCCCTGAGCGACAAGTCTGAGCACCTCCTCCTCCCTGGGCGAAAGCTGCCCCCCCATGGCCGATGGAGGTGAGTCCATGAGCATGCTCGCCACTACCGGACTCAGGTGGGTTTCCCCTTGCACCGCTTTGCGGATTGCCGTGATGAGGTCGCCGATGTCGGACCCTTTAATGAGGTAGCCAGCGGCACCGGCTCGCAGTGCGGGGCGGGCGTAGGCAGGGTCAGCATGCATGGTCAGCACTACTATTCGAGCCGCGGGCAGGCGGGTGGCGAGCTCGTGGATAACCTCCACCCCGCTCATGTCCGGGAGGCTGAGGTCGAGGAGAACCACGTCCGGGTGCAGTTCGACGGCCAGGGAGATCGCCTGCAGGCCTGTACCACAATCGGCGACGACGTCGAGGTCGGGGACGTGAGAGAGGAGGGCGACCAATCCCTGACGAACGATAGTGTGATCATCGACCACGAGGACGCTTACTCGATGTTCATTCTGCATCTTCACCCGGAGTAGATGCCTGGCCGGCGTGGATTGGAATTGACGCAGCCAGCGAGTGGCCATTGGATAGAGGCTCAACTTTGAGTTCCCCGCCTAGCAGCCTGACCCGATCGCGCAGTGAGGCCAGTCCATGTCCCTCTTTGAAGACTTGCCGGCCGCGCCTTCCGTTGTCCTCTACAACGACCACGAGGGTCTCCCTGACCGCTGTGAGGCGAAGCCGGATGACGTCGGCATCACCGTGGCGTAGAGAATTGTTCAGAGCTTCCTGGATGATGCGAAACGCGAGGTCCTCAACGGCCGCGGGCAATCTCTCCTCCGGGAGACCGGAATCTTCGACGACCATCTCGTAGGGGGTCAGCTCAAGCTGTTGCTCCAACGCCTTAATCGCTCGGCGCAACCCACCCTCCTGCATTTGCGGGGGACCGAGCAGGTGAATTGCCTGCCGGATAGAGTCGGTGGTCTGATTGACGAGGTCCGATGTATGTTGAAGGAGCGGGCCCAGCGGCGCCGCGGCGGCATCTTCTTCCTGAATCCGTTCGGCGGTCTCCAGGTTGACTCGAATTGCGGTGAGCATCTGTCCGACGGAATCGTGCAGGTCGGCAGCGATGCGATGACGCTCCTCTTCCTGCGCATTGTATAGTGAGGCCGCCAGGCGCTGCAAAGTCTCTTGCTGAGAGGTGAGCTGGTCGTGAGCATCCACCAGCCCTTGCGTCTTCTCTCGAACCCGTTGCTCCAGTTCTTCGTTGACGTCACGCAGGCGATCCTGGACATCATTGAGGCTGCTCAGGGTAGTGCTGAGCTGCTCCTCGGTGCTGCGCATGGCCTTCATGGGCAGCATGTAAAGGAGGCCTGCGACCACCCCTCCAAGCAATGCAAATCCCCCCAGTAGTGCAAGTGCAGTGGCAAGGAAATTGCTGGCCGAAACTCCTACCACCACCCACCCCGCAGTCCCGTCAGCCGTGGGCAGGGATTCCTGGTGCCAGAGGTAGGGGCCGCGCTCAGGGTTCCGTTCGAAAGCGTTGTCACCGCGGGGCCCGATCACAGCCACGTAAGTATCTGAATCGAGGGAAAGGAGGGATTGCATTCGCTGAGTCATCTTGGGTGTGTTGTATGGCCAGAGACGAGGCGACTCGTGGACGAACTGGCCGAGCTCAGCCGAAACCCGGGCTGCGGTGCCCTCTGCGCGCAGACTCAGCTCATTGTATTTGAGCGCGAACCAGGCGATGGGTGCGCTGAGGGCCAGCAGCAAGGCAGCCACGGCGGAAAGGGGCAGCACAGTCTTGCCGAGGCGGTAGGTGAGGCTGGTTTGCCAGGTACCCGACTGCATTCTAGTTCACCTCCAGGAAATAGCCGGAAGTGCGCATGGTCTTCTGGACCGCGGCAGTCGTGATGTATTCCAGGAATTCGCTGAGGCGGTGCTGTTCGTGGCAGATGAGGGTGAAGGGCCGGTAAAATGCCTCCGTCGCGCCATCGATAGATACCACTTTCAGCGGCAATGACCGGAGTTGGATGGTGCCCAGGTCAAAGACGCCGAGGAGGTTGCCCTGTTCCAGGAGAATGCGCTCCATGTCGGCGTCGGTAAACGCAATGGTCCAGGACTTGGCGGCAGTAGCATCGCTCAAGGCCTCGGCAAGTCCGGGCAGGCCCTGGGTCAGCACCTCTTGAGCAGAATCTCCCGGTTCGCGCAAGACGAATCCGAGTGCCGAGCTATCCAGCGTCCCGGTGTGTCGCACCAGACGCAACAGGTCACGAAGTGTAATCTCTTCCACGGCCACATCACGTCCGCCGGCCAGCACGACGGGGGCCATGGCCAGACGTTGAACGACCCTCCCTACCGTTTCGCTTGCGCCCAGCTTACGCGAGACAATGGCGCAATCGATAACACCATCTCGCAGCGCGGCGAGCCCCCCGCCCGACCCGATGCTGGGGGCAATGTGGACGTTCTTCCCACCCCTTTGCCTCCATCCTTTGACCAGGTGTCTAAGAAGTGGCAATGCCGCGCCGGTTCCAGCGATTACAGGGTCTTCGCTGGGTCGAGTGGCCGCGGAGTCGCCCAGATTCATGTCGGGTCGGCGCGCTCCCCCGTTCCAAATGAACCCCCACATCGCACCACCGACCGCCAGAACTGTGACCAGGTAGAGCGCGGCTGCAAGGAGGCCCTTGCGCCGAAACTCCATGGTGTCTTGCAAGTGGTCGGTGGCAGTTCCCATAGTCCTCTACTGGCAGATCAACTCGAGGGTCTGGGCGGGCCCGCTGCAGGTCTCTGTCTTGGCTCCCCCCCAATTCGGATTGGAGGACCCCGGATAGTCAATGCAGGGTCGCACCGTGTAGCCATTGTTCGGGCAGTTGCACATATCTCCGTTTGCATTGACCTCTACGTCGCCGCCACAGTTCCCAGTCCGCCAGGTGCGACCGTTGCAACCCCATGAGCCGCTCGATTTCGTACGGATAGCGTGGCAGATTGTGTTGGCGGTTCCACCGCTGCAGGAGACCCCCGTCTGGTCGTAGGTGCCCTTGATTGTGATCTTGCTGTAATTGCCCGTCAATGTGGCCCGAAAAGCGTTCCACTTGTTGCAAGCAGCACCGGTGGTCGGGCCCGCCGCGAAAGCATGCTTGAAGCCGACGCAGCCGCCGCCCGTGTGTTGGCAGCCACTGTTCTGGTCACAGGTATCCGTAGTACAGGGGTTGTTGTCATCACAGTCTTTGGCATCGGGGCCCGCGGTACACGCCCCGTTGGCGCAGATGTCCCCAACCGTGCATTGGTTGTTGTCGTCGCAGGCAACGCTGTTATTCGCGTTTACGCAGCCTCCATCGGGGTCACAACTGTCATCTGTGCAGAGCTTATTGTCATCACAATCGGGTGCATCGGGTCCCGGCTGGCATGAGCTATCGGCGCAGAAATCTCCTACGGTGCACGCATTGTCATCGTCGCAGCCGACGTCGGCCGGTGTATTGGTACATCCGGTATTGCTGTCGCATCCGTCGTCGGTGCAGATATTGCCGTCGTTGCAATTCACCGCTGGTCCACCCGTACATTGCCCGTTGGCGCAGAGGTCGTCGCTGGTACAGGCATCGCCGTCGTTGCAAGCGCCATCTGCGGGAAGGTGGATACAACCGACTCCGGGGTCGCAGGTATCGGCGGTGCAGGGGCTGAGGTCATCACAATTGGTGGTGCCACCGCTGCACCATCCCGACTTGCAGACATCGTTGTCGGTACAAGCATTGCCGTCGTCACAGGCGGCGACATTGGGTGTAAAAGTGCACCCGCTTTCCGGGCCGCAGCCATCGTCGGTGCAAGGGTTGTTGTCCGTACAGACGAGCGCTGGTCCCCCCGTACATTCACCGAGGCTGCACAGGTCTTTGGTCGTGCAGAGGTTGCCGTCGTCACAAGGAGCGCTATTCAGCGAATGGATGCAGCCGCTGGTGGGGTCGCAGTAATCGGTGGTGCAGACGTTTTGATCGTCACAGTCGGGGGGGACGGTGCCGACGCACTTGCCACCGATACACTCATCTACGGTTGTGCAGGGATTAGTGTCGTTGCACTCCCCTGCGGCGGGGGCGTGGAGGCAGAGGCCGTTTCCCCCGTCACAGGAATCCGCAGTGCAGACGTTATCATCATCGCAATCCACTGCGGCTCCGGACTGGCACTCACCATCCGCGCAGATATCGCCGGCCGTGCAGAGGTCATTGTCGTTGCAAGGAACCACTATGTTTTCGTGCTGACAGCCTCCGTCTGCGAGGCAAAGGTCTTTGGTGCATGGGTTGCCATCGTCGCAATCGAGGTCCCCGCTACCGATACACATTCCCGCCTGGCACTGATCCTGGGAGGTGCAGGAGTTGTTGTCATCGCAAAGTGACTTGTTGTCGGCATGAACGCATCCCTCATCGGGTGAGCAGGAGTCGTTGGTACAGATATTCCCGTCATCACAATCGAGAGTCTGGCCCGGGCTGCATGACCCCCCCAGGCACTTGTCTGCCAACGTGCAGGAATTGCCGTCGTCGCAGGGATTGGTGTTGTTGTTGTAAGAACATCCGGCCAGAGGAATGCAGGTGTCATCGGTGCAGGGATTGCCGTCGCCGCAATCCTTGGGCACGGTCCCCAGACAGAGTCCTCCCGAGCAGGAGTCCTGTTCTGTGCAAGGGTCGAGGTCATCACATGGTTGACTGCTGTTGGTGTGGAGGCACCCTTTGAGCGGATTGCAGATGTCGTTGGTGCAGGCGTTGTTGTCATCGCAGTCGAGAGCCACACCTGCACCGCACACACCGTCGGAGCAGAAATCGTTGACTGTGCAAGAGTCACCATCTTCGCACGGGGCATTGTTGTGGGAAGTGGTGCACCCGATTCCAGGCTCGCAAGAGTCATCCGTGCAGAGGTCGCCATCGTTGCAATTGAGGGGCTTTCCGCCCACACAGGAACCCTCGCTGCAGGACTCTGAGTAAGTGCATTTGTTGCCGTCGTCGCAGGGGCTTCCCACATTTGCCGCCACCAGCGAGCAGCTCCCATCAAGGGGATCGCAATGCGCGGTCAGGCAGAGCTTGTTCTTGCCCTCCGGTGCCGGGCATTCAACGATGCTGCCAGGGAGGGTCTTGCACTGGAATGGGAGTTGCTCATCGTCACAGTAGAGAGTCCCGTTGCAACTGTCCCCGTCTTCCAGAACCTGGCAGTCGCTATCGGTTTCGCAGTCGCAGGCAACAGGGGTGCCGGCACAGGACTCCTGCTTGCAGATATCGCCTACAGTGCAGGAATTACCGTCGTCGCAGTCGGCCTGGTTGGCTTCAAAGATACAGCCGCCATCGATGTCGCAAAGGTCATCGGTGCAGGGATTATCGTCGTTGCATTTGACCGGCGAACCCTGGCAGAGGCCGTCGAGGCAGATTTCTGCCACGGTGCAGGGATCACCGTCGTCACACTCCATCCCCTCCTGCGGTTCGAAGATACAGCCCTGGTTTGGTTGGCACTCGTCCAGGGTACAGGGGTTGCCGTCGTCACAGGTCCCTTCGTCTATCTCTCCGTTGCAGTTGTCGTCGCTGCCGTTGCAAAACTCTTCATTGGGCACCACTGCATCGCAATTGGTCAGGCCATCTTCGGTGCAGGTCCGGTAGCCCGTGCAGATGCCGAAGTCGTTGCTCACTTCGCAGGGGGTGCCAAGACCGGTGGCTACGGCGAATTGGCTGCAAGGGCAGGGGCCGGCCATTTGTACACAGTAGGTGTCGCTGTCGTCTTCGGTGGTATCGACATCCAGGCAGTAGCTCCCCTCGGGACAGAGGATTTCATCGGTGCATAGGGTGGCGCAGAATGACCCTTCCCCTGGATATATGGCACAAGCTGCAGGGACCCCGGGGCCCGGTTCACAATCATCGCTGCTGGAGCAGGGCAGGCAGAGGGACGGGGCGAGGCTGACACACGCGAAGAACATGTCGGGGCCGCCGGAGGTGATGGCGCTGCAGGTGAAGCCGGCGGGGCACTCTTCCACGCATTCGTGGGAGCAGACCAGCTCCCCCTCGTGGGGAATGCAGAGCCCGGAAAGACAGTCATCGTTGTCGCTGCACGGCTTCCCGAAATCGCTCGGCTCGAAGTTGGTGTCAGCCACCTCCAAAGAGTCGCCAGGGAGCCAGACTTCTACCTGCACCTCCCCCCTGGTCTCACCACGCGCAGTGTCCTCCGCATGTCTGCCGTCAGCCCTGGCAGAATCTTGAGCATCCTTGAGAAGCGTTACGCCCCCCTGGTTACTGCAGGTGGCCGTGGCGATGGAGACGAGAATTACAACTGCGACGATAACAAACCGTTTCATGGCGAGTCCTCAAGGCAATTTGCGGCGGTGCGTATGGGGGCGATTATTGAATAAAGAGGCGAACTTGGCAACTGTGGAGCTAACTATTGTGCGTAGATCGCGGAGGTGCGGCCGGGGATGGAGAAACTGAATTGAAGGTTCTGGTCAACGGTGACACTTGAATCGGAAAAGACGTCTTCAAGGACCGTGCCCCCGGGAATCAGAGTTGTGGTCAGGTCTATTTGTCCTGTTTTCGCTTCGTAGCCCCGGGTGAGAAGGATGAGTACGCGGTCCCCACCTGACGCGCGGGCGTAGGCTAGAAAATCACCCTCGGCCCAGAGGGGGTTGGCCCAGTCGCCCTTGGCCAGCGCAGGGTGATCGTTGCGGGCGGAACCGAGCTTCTGCAGGAACTCCAGAGCCGTCTTCTCGTTGCTGCTCAGGTCATTGCCAAAATACATCATGCGCCGGTTGTCGGGGTCTCCGGCTCCCGGCATCCCGAATTCGTCACCATAATAAACCAAGGGAATGCCGGGAATGGTCATGATGTATGTGAATGCCGGTTTCAGCCGGCGATAGCCATCATCGTCCCCCGGCTTGTCGGGGGGCCAGAGCCAACCCTGGGCGATGTTGCTCACCACATCCCAGACTCCACACGAAATGTTCCCCGAGGCAAGGCTCAAGAAGCGGGCGATGTCGTGGTTGCCAACAAAGTTAGACATGAGTGCTTCGGGGCCGTACGTGCCTTTGGCGGCGCGCACTGCACTATCCATTTCGTCGAGCCCGATTTCGTGGGTTGCAAAAGCTTTCAGCACGTTCCAATTGGTGGGGAAGTCGAACTGCCCGTGAATATGAGTGGGGCCGATGAACTCCTTGATCTGGCCCGCATCACCCGTGAAGGTCTCGCCGACGATGTAGAAGTCCACTCCCGTTAGTTCCATCTCTTCTTTGGCCCGGGCCCGCAGCGCGCTGACGAAGTCCAATTCGATATGCTTCACTGCATCTAGCCGAAAGCCGTCGCTGCCCGTCTCTTTGGCCCAGAACATAGCATAGTCAAGCACCGCTTCTACCGCCGCCGGGTTGCTGTAGTTGAGGTCGGGCAGGTAGCTGGTGAACCAGCAAGTCACGGCCTTGGCATCCCAGCCCACGTCCTGGCATATCTCAGCCGGGAAATGGAAAAAGCCGTCGTCCTTGTGCTCCTGGTAGAAGGGCGACGACTCGTGGACGTGGTTGGCAGTGAAGTCTAGGAGGATGCGAATGCCATGAGCATGGGCGGTGGTGACCAACTCCTGCAACTCTTCCATAGAACCGAAGTGCTCTTCGGTCTTGAAGAGGTCCGATGGCCAGTAGCCGTGGAAGCCGGTGTAGCGAGTGCCCTCCATGGGGGCCGTCTTACCGTCCATCTGGCAGTAGTGCTGTGAGGGTCGTCCCCCGTCGTGGTAGCCGCCCGGGTTGTCAACCGGCCAACTGAGCCAGATCGCCCCCACACCCAAGTCGTCAAAGTAACCCTCTTCGAGTTTCTGGGTTACTCCGGCGAAGTCGCCCCCCTGATAGTTGGTCCGCCAGTCGACATCGTCCAGCGGCCCGTCGTTACTCTGGTCTCCATTGACGAACCGGTCGGTCATGACGAAGTAGAGTATGGTCTCCCGCCAATCGGTGCTGATGCCCACGTAGACTTTGAGCAGATAGACCTCATCGTCTACCATCACCCGAACGTCGTGAATGCCTTGCGCCAGACCCTCCACCGAGATCTCAACCTCGTTTCCCTCGACGCTTACCGCGTTGTCCACTGATTCGTGGTCTACCGTGACCAGGACATCGTCTACGCCAGGCACTTCTTCCGGGGCAGCCTTGAAGCGGGCCGTGAAATCCCCGAACTCGTTGGTCTTGTGATCTTCCAGAGTGAGCACCCCTGGCTGGGGGCAGGGGGGGACGGTGAGGAGACTGTTGATATTGCCCTCGCCGTCATCAGCCTGGTTGGGGTTGGTCGGGTCGAGGATCCACTCGCCGTCAACCACGAACTTGTACTGGTAGGTCCCGGGTTCCAGGTGGAGCGTCGCCTCAAAGACGCTGTCCCCATCTTCGTCAAGCATCACCGTTGCCGTGGTTGCGCTGTCGCCCCAGTCATTAAACTTCCCCGAAAGTAGCACCTCCTGGACACCGGGGGCTGCGGTGTAGGTGAACAAGACGTCGCCGCATTCCGGGTCCGGCTCTTCCCAGGTGTCTGCCGACTGGGTATCCTCAGGCACACCATCTGGCTTGGTGATCTCCTCGATTCCCGGAGTGTCATCACCGCCATTGACGTCGTTGGGCGGCTCGACCAGATTGTCGCCAGGCACCTCCATGTCCAGCCCCGTGGTCCTCAGCTCCGGGTATGCAACGTCAGCAGAGGCACCGTGGTAATCGTAGCTGTCGGGGGATTGTTCGCAGGCAAGAACTGTCAATGCGACCATTGCAACCGTCAGGAATCGGGCAGTCAGTGGCATGCGTGCCTCCATTTTGAGTTACGCTTTCTACGGCCCAATTCTACGGAAGGACGAAGCGGTTGCAAACCTTTTCGCAACGGTGACTGGAAAATCAGAAGAAACGTTGGAAGTCGGCAGGTAGATCGGTGGGCGAAATTCCCTGCGCCAGGTCGCTCATGTCCGCCGATGAGAAGGTGTTCCAATAGAGCACGGGACCATCTTCTTTTGCTCCTTGTAGGTCCTCCAATACTGCGGCGAAAGCCTTTGCCGTATAGGTTGGCTCCAGGCCAATGCCGGCGGCTGCGGCGGAGGCCTGGGCAGCCTCGCCCGCTTCTGTGGGCAGGCCGTAGGTGCCCCCATAGTATGAGTGGTCGATGGTGATTTCACCTTGACCAATTCGGCTGGCATTGAGAGCCGCACCATGTCGTTGCAGCAGCGCCAGGGTTTTGTTGGCGAGGCTGGCCACGAAGAAGGAGTTGGCTCCGACCAGGGGTGTTACTCTGATGCCGATGATCCTGCTCTTGAGTCCTGTCAGGCGCATGCCCAGGGCGAGGCCGGCGAGGGTCCCGTTGGAGCCGAGAGGGCAGTAGATGCGCGCCGGCTCCGGAAGCTCCCCGGCTCTAATCTGTTCAGCTAGTTCGAAGGCGGCATTGACGAACCCCAGCGTGCCCAGCGGTGAGGAACCGCCGGGACCGAAGACCATCAGTCGTTCGTCGCTATGGCCAGTGCGACCAGCCAGTTCTCGGGCGGCCAGAAAGACGGCGGCTCGCGCAAAGGTGCCGAAGAGGTGCAATTGGGCACCGTGGGCATGGTAGAGTTTGAGGCTTTGTAGGACATGGTCAGTGACCGGCTGAGGAAAGAGCGCCAGATGGCATTTCAGGCCTTCGGCCTCAGCGAAGATCGCAGTGGCCAGACCGTGGTTGGTACCCGTTCCCCCCATGGTAGCTACCGCGTTGCACTCTCGCCGCAGCGCCTCTCCCACTAGAAATTCCAGTTTGCGGACTTTGTTGCCGCCATATGTTGGATGGCTCAGATCATCCCGCTTGATCCAGCACTTAAGCCCCCCCTCCAACTCCACCTGTTCCACCGGTGTGGGCAGGTGGGCGAAGGTGCGAATGGGGATCTTCGCCAGAGCCGAAGATAGGTCCAACATAGGTCTGTGGCCGTCGTTTGACATTGCGCCTCCACGGGCCGGCCGGGGGCCGGCAGCAGCACTACCCTAGGAGGACTTCCCTGGTCTGGCAAGACCTACTTCCCAGGTGTGCCGAAGTCACCACCGGGCATGGGGGTGCGGGATGGAGCCCAGGCCGAGGGCTCATCGTTGACCCGTGAATCGTAGCAGGAGCGGTCTAGCTCCATGGCCTTGCCCGGCTCCATAGGCCAGGCCTTGCGGCTGTATTGGACTTCATCGATGTCGACGCCGTACCAATCGAGGACGATGCTGTCCCGGCCATTCTTCAAATGGAGGGCGTGTCCGGTGCACAGGTAGGCGGGGAAGAAGCCTCCATTGGATGAGGGATCCCATTTTCGGGCGAAGACTATGGCCCGGCCGGCGGGGACCAGCAGTGGCCGTATGATGGGGCACCAATCGCGGTTGTCGTCGCGGATGATAAGCCCGAGGAGTTGCAACGGGTGCGGGCTCACGTTAGTCACCTCCAGATACTCTCCGGAGCTGTCCCGGGTGCTATCCGGATCCACCATGATCTCGGTGATCACCAGGTCCCCCGGGCCAGGTGGATAACCCACCGGTGGCACCGGGAACATGAGGGGAGAGAGCAGCAGCAAGATTGTCCATTGAAAGATCATTGCAGCCTCCTGCAAGTAGTACGGGGAGCAAGGTCGCTCCACCCTCTATATCGGGAGTTTGGAGGGCATCGACCTGAAAAATCTTTTGTGGCACTGCTGAAACATGCCACCTCCCCGCACCTCTGGGTGCTTCCCTCGCGTCAGCAGTGCTGAAACACGCCACCTCCCCGCACCTCTGGGTGCTTCCCCTCCTGCGAGGAGGGGGACACATTGCTGCTGTGAC
>CAZFVN010000013.1:0-57737 GCA_964522395.1 uncultured Myxococcales bacterium | reverse complement strand
CTCAGAACGACACACTCAGCGCAGAACGGGGGGTACAAAGTCAATCAGATCGCGCTCGTGGTTGCGATGATTGCGTGGCCGCTCTATACCGGCTATAATGGCAGGTGCACGATTCGACAGTTCTAGCGTGAAAGGGGGAGGGGCCATGTACAGGGCACGACATATTTGGATCCTCGTAGCTGCTACCATGCTTATCGCCAGCACCGGCATCGCTGGGGAATGCAGGGACCGGAAGAAGAAGAAAAAGAAGGAGGAGAAGAAGATTCACTGGGTCTTTATCAACTACCAGCAGTTCCAAATTGAACACCTCATCGGGAACCTGACTTCTTGTATCTACCGAGCCAGCAAGCCAGGGGAGACAATCGTCCTGGAAGATGGTGATAAGATTCAGGTGACCGCGGTGCGCAAGGGTGAGGATGTCACTATCCAGGTGCGTGTCAACGAAGCTCGTCTACCCGAATTCAATGCGGAAATGATGGAGAAGGGGGTGGAAGAAGCTATCACCCTCTGCTTCACGAGGCTCACTGACGACACTGACGATCTGCTCTTCCATTCAGACGACTAGCCAGTCAGGTATCATCAGCTATTCCTGAGCGATTACCGAGGCGTCGCCTAATCCGTAAGTAGTGAACATTCCCCACTTAGATGCATGTGAGAAGCCGGGCTGAGCGCGGGTGGCCAGGGTCGCCTTGCGTGAGGCCTTACAGACCGTGGTGCCACTTCTCAGGGCGCTATAGAATTGCTCGAAGAAGAAGTCTGCCGCGCCCCGGTCCACCTGGCTGGAATTGGTGATGTAAACCGGGATTCCGGCAGTGAAGATGCCTCTGGCGATGCCCGCCGTTGATTCAGCTTCACTCCACGCCCCCGGACCTTTCCCTAGAACTTCTACGACGGCCATCTTGGCAGTCAATGAGTTGGAAGCGATTTCCCACGCCTGAAGGAGGCCGTCATCGTCCCCCTCTGCGGCAGTGGCGAAGAGGAGTCCCGAATACATTGGTTCTGTGGAGAAGGGCTGGGCCGACGTCGCAAGGTGGATCAAGTCTCCGGTCTTCGATGCGGAGTAGAACGCGGTTTCTGTGGCGTTTGCGCCATTGAAAGTTGTGAGGGCATCGTCATCTCCCAGCGCGATCTCCAGGGTCGCAGCCACTCCGGTCCTGCCTTCTGGCGATGCTGCTGCGCTGGTCAGAAAGATACCCTGTGGCTCCTTGCGAGGCGGGCCATCTTGCTTCGAAAGCTGGGCGTAGAGTGGCAGCGACGGAATCACGAAGAAAGGATGGTCGGTCAGGAGGGTTGTGCCCTCCTTCTCAAGGATGGCGAAGGGTAGTTGGTGTAGCACACCGTCGGGCACGATAGCCACCGTACCGGCCGTCGGCAGCAGCGGCATGACCGGTGACAGCAGTAACTCGTAGAGCTTCGACGAAGCGGAGTCGATTTTCCCGTTGGCGGCGAGGGCGCGCTGCAGCTTCTTGGCCAGGCGCGTTATGTCCAGCTCGGAGGCACCGATTTGCACCGACCGAATCCCCTTGGCATCAACGACCCAGGCCGCGCTGGTGGGCTGGGAGAGCCGGTAGACCAGGAAGGTCATCCCCCGCGTCTCAGCCAATTCGCGTATCTCCTCGGGGGCGAATGGGTTAGGGACACCTCGGGCGATGGCCAGTCGGGGGTACTTCGTCGCCAGGTCTCGGCGGGACTGTTCGAGCCAGGATTCAACAGTCTCTCGTTCGGTGCGCGCAGCGGCAATCTCGGTGGCACCGCCGTTGTGGACAATGTAATCCTCTTCGCTACGGGACCGGCGCAGGCGCTGCTCGAGCGCCTTCAGGGAGAGGGCATCCTGCCCCTCCAGCAGTCTGGTGTGGAAGGCCGTGCCGCCGTCGAGGGTGGCCGCCAGGGCCTGCGCTTCCAGGTCCTCCCTGAGTAGGAGTGCACCTGCGGCTCCGGTCATGCGACCGTGCTGCGGCATGTCAAACTCCTCTTCGCTGTACTGCAGCAAAAAGCCCATGGCCTGTTCAACCATGGTTGCGATACTCGCCGTAAAAGCTGCTTTGCCCGAGAGGCTGCCAATGGTATCTCGCTTCTGCCAGATGGAATCGAGCGCCCCGGAGAAGGAGATCCATGCGGCGGGCTTCTCGCCCAGAGAGGCGGCAATCTGTCCATAAAGGGAGAGCAGTTCCCACGGCCGTCGGCGCCACTCTCCGCTGGCCACTGTCAATTCACGCCATTCGTCAAGCAGACTACGGGCCTCCAGAAACTCCGGCACCTTGGCTGCCGGATTGGTTCGCACCCGCTCGATTCCTTGTGCCACCAGAGCCTGGCTAAGTCGGCGGATATCCGCTGCCAGGTTGGCCCTGACGGTGGCGAGGAGGGCCTCGTCCACCGGTGCGGCGACGATTCCTGGTGCATCGGGGTCTACATCTCCGTCCGAGCCCGCCTTTGGCGGGAGTACATCGGCCAGGAGTGCTCGGCTGGTTGCCACGAACTGACGGGAAAGTTCCACTACCTTGGTCGTCTGACCTCCTCGCAGTGCTACTTCCAAATGGCTATCGAGGTCATCTTCTTCCAGCAACTCTCTCGCTCCCATGGCCTGACCATTGGAGGCTCGCGCTAGAGCCAGAGTCAGTTGGACCTCTTCCTTGTCCAACGTTGCTGCGGCTCCCAGTGTCTTGGTGCATTGCCGGGCTTCTTCCGCCAGCGATAAGCACTGCTCAACACAGTTGGACCCCGCGACCAGCGCGGCTGCAGCCGTGTGTACCAGGTCGCAACGACCCGCCGTTACCTGTCCGCGCAAGTTCTCGGGCATGGACGGTTGGCTCTTTCCCGCTAGCAGATTGTCGGCGACTTCCAGTCCGAGGGCAGCGTAGGAGCGGACCTCTTCGTGGTACCTGAAGTGCGCGGCCAGACGAAGTAGGTTGCCGTAGTGGCGTAGCAGCAGGGCAGGGGGAGCGTACCTCTCGTAGCACTCGGCCGAAACGCGCAAAACGGCCAACCGCTGATTGGGGGTCCCGAAACGGGTGAACTCCCGTCCCGCGATACCCAGCAGGGCATCGCCCATGCTGAGGGCAAGTGCGTGTCGGCCACTTTCGTCGACCATGGCAAAGAACCGTTTTTCAGCCTGTTGAGCCCGACCGATCTGGTCGGCTCGCAACTCAAGAGCCAGCAGATGAGCAAGGGCGATGATCCCGGCGCCGGCATCACCTGCGAGGAGCGAGACCGATTCTGACTGTCGGTAGAACTCGGCAGCTTCGTCGTAGCGACCCATTCCAGTGGCAACCAGACCGCGACGTAGCCAGGTCGCTGCCAGACCTCGCAAATTGTGTTCTTTTCGATAGCTGTTTTCAGCGGCCACCAGCTTGGCTTCAACCTGGGCCGTTCTCGTCAGCCAGATCGATTCCGGTGCCGGCGGTCGGATGTCTGGAGGTGGGTCAAGAGCAGCTTCCGCGGCGTCGGGGCCGCCAACTATGATGCCCAGCATTTCTACGGAGGCGCTCGGGGCTAGGATACGATCTATCTCGGCGAGCTTAACTCTCAAGTTTGCGGAGGGGTCTTTGGTAGGTAGTACCATGCGCTTCGCGGTCTGCAGATTCTGTAGCGCTTTCTCCTGGTCACCCACCGCCTCGTAGAACTTCACCAGTTGCAAGTGCAGAATGGAGACTACCCTGGGGTAGCGTTCCGATGGTACATACCAGATGCTTCTGAGGACGTTCTTCTCCAAAGAGGGAAGGGTTTTACGCCAGCTTTCGTCGGGGGAACGGCTCCACGAGGTAGCGGTGCCCGCAGCCAGCGCGCAAACCACGGCGGTCCAGCCGGTGCGCAGGCGTAGCCAGGCATCTTGCAACTCCTTGTCGGCCTGATTGGGCGCCAGAAGCCCGGCAAGATGCTGTGAAAAGGTCTCCACCCTGCTCGCCATGTCGGGATGTGCATAGGACCAGAATCTGGTCGAGTAGCTGCCATCCGCCAGTCGCGTCGGCACCAATTCGGCTTGCAGGGCCAGAGAGTCCACGAGGGCCCGCCGAATAGGGTCAAGCTTCTTGAAGTTGCGAAGGCGCTTGAGGCTGCCCGCAGCTTTCTCAGGCATGGATATGTGGTTACAAATGCGCATGTGCTCAGTGAGGATCTCGAAAACCAGATTCGAGTCGGGTCGCTCGACAACGGCCTTGGCAGCCAGTCCCGACCAACGTAGCGCGGCTGGAAAGTCCCCCCGCAGGTCAGCCGGGTCGCCGTTGCTATCCAGCGCAGTACGTGCATTGTTGATCCACCGGAGCGGAACATATTTGTCCACGGGGCCGGCGGCCAGGGTTGCCTCTGATTTGTCAAACTCCAGGTCCCGAGCCGGAGCCTTCAACTCGGGAATCAGAGCTCTTCCTCTTTCCGGCGCAGCCTTTTGTGCCCCAGAGCAAGCCATCAAGAGAAAACACGCGGCAAGGACCATATGAAGTCGAATCATGTCGATATCCCCGGTTGCTGTAGTCTAGGCGATCTTACCGCGTACGCCGCGGGCGCGTCCAGCACCATTTGGGCAGTTGTCAGGGCATTGGGGAGCTGGCCAGGACAGCACCGCCCGGAAAAACGCCGTGGAGCATGTGATTCTTGAACTCGATGGGCCAGGCGCCCACTGAGCCAATTCAAAAGGGGCCGATTTCCGCTTTGAAGTTGACCCTCCATTGCGTGACGGGTGGCTCCAAAGGGCCACCTCAACCGGTGCGAAAACCTGCTGATACTTCGGATGCTTGCACAGATTCTTGTGTCAAGCTGTCCACTCGGGCCATTCGGGGTCCCTCCCGTAGAAACGACTCCAGGGCTTCAAGTTGCGCGGCGGTGCCTTGTGCCAGCACTTCGACGCTGCCATCAACCATGTTCTTCGCATATCCTGTGATGCCCAACTCTCGCGCCCGCTGCTGCGTCGTGGCCCGAAAGAAGACGCCCTGAACTCGGCCTGTGACTCTGTACTTTCTGGCGATAGTGGTCATTCCTTTGACTCCTGCAGGCTGCCCAGAACTTCCCGTAACTTCCTGAGTCGCTCAAACCTGTTTTGGGAGGGATGCTCTCGTAGTTGCGCCTGAACGGTTGACGCCAATCTCTCGTAGTCCACCGTCTCTCCTCGCTTGGCTGCCAGTCCCAGAACCTCAAGGCAATCCTCCAGGTCGGTCTCGGGGAGCCTACGGCTTCGGCGTTGGCTTCAGGCTGATGGTGCGGACTGTTGCCGTTGCTGCCAAAGATTCAGCGACCTTGCCGTTGGTCTCGACGACGACGTCCACAGTGTATTCGCCGGGTAGTACGGGGATTCTGGTTACTAGGTTTGAGCTGCACATGCAGCGGCAGACGTTTCCGCTGAGCACCTCGCGCACGGTGACGTGGCTCTTCTCCACGGTGGTCTCAACTTTCCCTGCCAGGCAGCAGGGGTGATGTAGAGAGTGGTTGACCAGGATTCCCCAACTGTGCGCGGTTACATCGAGCCCGGTCTGCGGTGCCGCTGCGCTCCTCGTCGCTGCGCCTTTGGCAGGCATGCCTTCGGCTTCTGTCAGGCATCCGGAGATGGATGATCTTGCCTGCCCGGGAGAGGAAGCCTCAGCCGGTTTGGGAGCGGTCACTGCCCGCGGCTCGGGATCTGTAGTTGCTTCTTTGGGCGAGTCAACCACTGGCTCCGAGGCCTCGCCGCTCTTGACTGTTGAACAGGCCCCCAGGGCCAAAACAAACACCAGCATGCTAGTGATTTTCGCGGCCATCATTATTCCCCCTCGTACGCGGTGAAAACGTAGTCTGCGTTACCCGCCAGGTCTTCGGCAACAAGATAGACCAGATAGGGTAATCCAACTTGCAGGCTCTCCATGGAAAGCCCTATTTCGGTAGCAGCATCAAACCCGGTATCCGCCGCCAATGCCCATTCCTGGCCATTTGCGTCGGCCTGCAAAATGAGCGGATGAAGGAAGCCGCCGGGCTCTGGGTACAGTTCTCCCAATCCGGCATCGGAAACTGCATAGTAGGTGCTGAATTCCGCTTCCCCTGTAGTCCCATTGATGCCGATCACCCAGATGATGTAGGTGAACTGGTCCAGGGTCTGGTCCGCCGGACCCTGGTAGAGCATGGGGATAGTAGCGTAGAGGGTCCCGCCCTCATCTTGCTCCAAAGAGAGGAAACCAAAGGACTCCAAATCGCCCTGAGTCAGAGTCAATGCCGTCTCGTCCCAGTAACCGGTTACCAGCCCGTTGCTATCTACCTCGGCCTGAATGCTGCCGAGGATATACTCTACTCCACCCTCCTGGTCGAGAACGCCGTAGAGCAGATTTGCCGAGGCCAGGTCGGCCGTCGAACCGGCTTGCAGTTGCCCACTCACAGCCAGTGTTTCGCCTACATATGTGGCATCGGCCTGGTGGTCGGGGTTTGTAAAGACGGGGCCGCTGGAATCCTGAGAGAGAAACCCCAACATCGCTTTGACGGCAGATCTCCATTCTTCTACGCCCGCTACGCTGTCGTAGTCTGCCTGATAGTATTGCATCTGGCTAGGGAGATAGATCGATAGACCACCCGCTTCCCCAATGCCCGGGCCCTGTATCTTGTGCTTAACCGCGGCCGTTAATGCCGAGATGACTTGCTCGGCCGGACCAGCCAGATTGGTGCCAGCGAGACGGGACGAGAGGTCTTTGAGGTCCACCATGTGCGTCGACTGGGAGGGGTCTGGAGCCTTGCCAAACTCCTGGGTCGCCGCACGGGATCCCATGGCTGTTTGCGCCGAACCGCCGGGGTCCTGGATGATGGCTGATGCCAGAGCTTCTACCGCTACTTCCAGGTCATCGAGTTCAGATAGGTCGGTAACCGAAAGAGTGATCTGCGCCCCCTGTTCAAGGGCGATCGCCTGAGCCTGGAATCCGCTGACTATTCCCTTGGCCAGTTCGAGGGGACTCATTGCTGGATTGGACCTCACCGCAGTCAGCTTAGAGTAATCCCAGCCATGGCCAGGCTCAAGTTCCTCTGAGGCCAGCAAGTAGTCCCCCATCCCCTTTACTGTGACGGCAGCTTCGTAGCTGGCCATCAGACAGGCATCAAAGCCGATGATGTCGAAACGGTCCAATCCGGCATTCGACAAACCCTGGCTCAGACCGCTCCTGAGTTCTGCCATGGTCAACATGTCCAGGGAGGCAGTGGACTCGTCACCGCCAAATCCGGGCCATGCCGCACCGTGGTCCCAAAAGACAATGAAGTAGCGGTCGGCGGGATATCCTGTGACAGCCCATTCGATGAAGTCGGAGAGGGTAGACGGGTCACCCATATTCTGCTCGCCGATATCTTCGAGCTCGGTGAGTCCGCCCGCTTCCACCTTCAACCGTTTTGTGGACATCCAGTTGCTGAGTCCCGCAATGCCTTCCCGAGCGTGACCGTCTGCCCGGTCGCTTTGCACCACGATATTCAAGCCCTCATTGGAACCAGCCTGCATCATCTCTGACAGGTCTTCGAGCGCGAAAGGCTCCAGGTCGTTGTCGGCCACCATATAGACGAGCACAGTCCAACTATCCCCGGCGCTTCGCACATCTTCCGGTCCCAGGTCCTCTTCGCCGTCGGCAACGTCACAACTCAGCACGGCCATGAAACCACAGGCCAACGCGGCCAGAAACAGCCATGTCAAACGCTTCTTCACTCAGTTCACCTCGTCCCGATTCAGCTATCCATCAATCTACGCAATGGCACATTGCCGGGGATTTGTCACAAGAGAAAGCGAAGCCCCGTGATCAGGCCGATGTTTCGGTCCAACGTGCCGGCAGGATTCTCCTGCCACACAGGTAGCTGTACCAGTGCCTCAAGAATGACCCATCGAGTTATGAAGAGCAACCCTGGCGAGACGTACATGAACGCTTCGAGGCCATCCGAGTCCATTCCGTTTTCCACTCCCTCCCAGCCGGCGGAAAGCTCAAGTACCGGGCTGAGCGCTAGCTTTGGGGCACCGGGTATGGCAAAGACGTGAGAGAGCGCGAGGTTCACTTGCAGTTCATCACCCGGATCTCCGGAATCGGAATCCACGCCAGCCATCCCATTCCAAACATATGATGTGGTCAGATCCGCATTCAGCCGATACCAACGCTGCGTAACGTGCAAGCCGGCCCGGGTGTCCCAACTGTCCGACGACATTCCGTTAGTCCCCGTGGGAGACTCAATTCCAAGGGTCGGGGCGATGCCAAGGACCCAATTGCGGCTGTTCCTCCGGTAGAGCTTGTACTTCGCCTGCAATAGCAGGTCTCCCATGCCGGTTTTGGAGGAGTCGCCGCTGTCCATCATGCCGTCGCCCATCATGCCGTCGTCGGCCATCGACATCTTCATGTGCATTACGGAAGTTCTCCCCATCAGCGTCAACTCAGGCAGTACTCCCCAGGCGGCCACGAAGGGAACCATGAACTTCTCCGTGGAGGGTTTGGCGGACCAGGATGCGGCCCGCTGCAAGAAGGCCAATCGGGTGCGCAAGATCACTCGCCCCTGCGCCGGCGTCAGCCCGCCATCGACACTAATGCCTCCCGCTATTGCGGGGAAAGGGGCGTAGCTCAGTCCCGCCACCACTACTGCCACAAAGGCCACGATTACGAATCTGGAGCCTCTCATTTGACGCGCTCCCCAGGCGTGAAATTCGCCCGTTTCACGGCGTCGCGAATGTCGGCTTCTTTCGGTTCATTGCCGGCCTCGTACCAGATGTCAGCGTACGCACCAGACCAATTCACTCGACATCGGACCACTCCATCAACTTCATTCACGAGCTTCTCCAAAGCCCGCTCACAACCAGGTCAGTCCATGCCAAAGACCTCGTAGCGCGCCGTCTCCAGTCCGTCGACGGGTGCCGTTTCGTCAACGACTTGAGTGCCGCTACAAGCGCCGGCCACCAACATCAGGCTGACGCAAAAACCGAACAACAAATTACGCATGTGATTTCCTCCATAGTGCGGACACTATAGCAGCAACCAGCACTTTCTGACCACCCAAACTCATCGCAGCCGCCCCAGCAGCAGCCCATCCGCCTCGCACGCGCCCCAGGCTCTCGCCACGCACACCCCACGCGCGTCAGCGTCAATAGAACCCCCTGTCCGCCTGCCCCACCCCCATTACCCACTTAGCCAGATATGCCGTGTCTCTTTCGCCTCTTCCTCTTCCTCTTCCTCTTCCGGTCCTCTTCCCGTCCTCAAACGCACCATTCCGTATCGCATGGTCATATGTGCCGGTATATGTGCCGGTTGCCTCTGATATCCACACGTTGTGTGTTGATGTGATTCTCTTGAGAGGTAGGTTGACGCAGTAACGGTCCGCCGTCGCTGTTGCGTTGCCCGATCGAATTCTACGGTGGACGGTGTCAATCGTTGCTAACCATGGCCACCAAGAAGCAGCAAAACAGAGATCTATGTCGCACGCTGGATCTTGCCAATGTAGCCCATATCGCCCGTTCTCACATTGGAGGCATTGGCCTCGTCCGTGTCGATATGCATGGCCAGCCGGTATTCCGGATGGACCCGCACCAGCACGTCGCCGAAGATCAATTCGCGGTCCGTGGTCGTCCGCACCTGCACTACATCCCGGTCACGCACGCCAAAGGAGAGGGCATCGGCGGGGGCCATGTGGATATGCCGGAGTGCGCAAATCACTCCTTGCTCCAGAACCACCTGACCGGTAGTGCCTTCCAGCGTCAGGCCGGGGGTGTCAGTGATATCCCCGGAAGCTCGAATCGGTGCCTGGATTCCCAGCTTGAACTGCTCGGTCATGGAGATCTCTACCTGGGTAGACTCCCGGGTCGGACCAAGCACTCGGACGTTGTCAACGCGGCCTCGAGGACCAATCAGGTGCACCCTCTCTTCGCAGGCAAACTGACCCGGCTGGGACAGTTCCTGCGCTTCGGTGAGCCGGTGCCCTTTGCCAAAGAGGGCCTCAACATGCTCCTGTGATAGATGGACGTGGTGGGCCGATACTTCCAGCGGGACGGGGGTGGGTTCTCGCTGCTTGATGACCTCGTTGATCTGTTTGCCAGACAGCGCTCGCAACATCTCGCGGGCGATCATCCGCTCTTCGTCGGTGGGGACCACCAGCACCTTCACCGCGGAGTTGGCGGCCGAGATTTCGTGCCACGTTGCCGCATTTCGGGCAGCCAGATTGCGCTCCTCGTCGACCTGTAGCCCCATGTAGTCGAGACCCTGGCAAGCCAGGCTCCTCACTCCCGCACTCCCCTGTCCGATGCCTCCGGTGAAGACCACCGCGTCAACGCCCCCCATGGCCGCTGCGTATGCCCCAATGTACTTGCGCAGTCGATAGCAGAAGACCCGGTAGGCATGGAGGGCACGAAGATCACCCTCTTTTGCGGCCTTTTGCACCTCCCGCATATCGTTGGAGAGTCCCGAGATACCCTTCAGCCCACTCTCCTTGTTCACCATTGAATCCAGGGTGGCTGAATCAAGTCCCTGGGTGCGCATGAGGTGGGTGAGAACCGCCGGGTCAATGTCGCCACAGCGGGTCCCCATGAGCAACCCCTCGGCTGGCGTCATGCCCATGGAAGTGTCGATTGAGCGGCCGTGGTCAATGGCGCAGACCGAGGCCCCATTGCCGAGATGGCAGGTGATGATCTCCAGCGAGCCAAAGGGCCGCTTGAGAAATTGCGCCGCCTTAAGTGCCACATAGGCGTGCGATGTGCCGTGAAAGCCATACCTGCGTATCTGATGCTTCTCGTACTGTTCGTAGGGCAACCCGTAGAGGTACGCGTAAGGCGGCATAGTCTGGTGGAAGGCGGTATCAAAGACTGCAACCTGCAGTGCTCTGGCAAAGAGTTTGCTCGCCTCTTGAATACCCAGCACATTCACCGGGTTGTGGAGCGGTGCCAGCGGAGAGAGTTGCTCCAAATCCTGGAGGACCTCGTCGTTGATGATGGTGGGCTGGCTGTAAAGCTCTCCTCCATGGACGACCCGGTGCCCCACCGCGTCCACCTCCGACGCTGATTTGAGTACGCCGGTAATGCGGTTCGTTAGAGCCTCAATCATCGACGCAAACGCCTCAGCGTGGCCAGCGGTAGGAAGCTCTTTGGCGGCATCACCTGCGGGACCGGTAAATCTATGCTGGGTCCCATCCTCGCCGATTCGTTCAATGGTGCCTCGCATGTTGCCGCTATCGTCCGCGGTATTGAAGAGATTGTACTTCAGGGAGGAGGAGCCGCAGTTGATCACCAACAGTTTCATGGGGGAATCGGTGAGCAGATCAAAGCCGTAGGGGTCGGCACTGCGCTGGAGAGCCGAATCGTGCATCCGCTGACTTTCGTCTACCGATAGATGGCGAGTGCGGGCCATAATCATCCTGGAGAGAAAGGTGATTGCCCCCGGCTGAGTAAGAACTTTGCTGGCGAAGAGGGGCTGGGGGATGAGCAAAGCCTTTCCTGGAACCAATCCGACTACGTTGGCCACAGCCAGGCTACCTGTCATCAGGGCCATTTCCCCGAAAATGCCTCCGCGGCGCAAGATGTTGACCTGCCGGCGCCTGCCGCCGTCGTCAACGAGCAGGACCTCGGCTTCTCCAGCCACAAGCACGCCCAAGAAATGACCTTCAGAGCCCACTTCAACGATGGCTTCATTGGCCTCAAAAGTAACGCATCGGGAGCCTGCAACCAACTCTTCCAGTTGGTCCGCACTAAATTCCTGGAACAACTCAACCTTCTGCAGCAGGAAGTCCGCAAGTCCTTTGGCAACCATCAACTTCTCCTCACCAGCTAAGAACAATCTTGCCGTGGCCGGAGTTGTGGCCACTGGTGTGAGTGACATTGGATCCCTTGTTGGCGTCGACCCAGCTACTGCCTCCACCACCACCACCCCCGCCACCGCCACCACCGCCGTACCAGCCGCCTCCGCCACCCCCGCCGGCGGTGTTGGAACCGGCCATGCCGCCCTGTCCCGCCGAGCCCTGCTGTCCCGGCAGATAACCGCTTCTAGTGCCGCCTACGCCACCAGCCGATTGAGTAGCCCCCTTACCTTCGCTGCCGGCAGAGTTGGAGTTCCCAGAGCCTCCGGTGAGGCCGCCGCCAACCCCACCGTAGTCGTTTGGTGTATTGGGGCAGGCACCGCCGCCCCCAGCGGCAACGAGGATGCGGTTGCCAAGTGATTGCCCATCGAGCCGCAGGTCGCTGGCTCCGCCGCCGCCAGCGCCAATCCACGTTGTCTGTTGTGGGTCCTTGACCCCGTCACCGGCACCGCCGTATCCGCCAGCCTTATTGGTGGGCTTCTCCCCAACCGTGACATAGAGCGTTGCTCCCGATTGCACTGTAACCGTGGCCTGCACCCGGCCCCCTTTGCCACCTACAGAGTTGTGGTGGTTAAACGAGTCTCCGCCTTGTGCTCCATAAGCGTCAACGGTGAGAGTGGTGCCACAACTTGGGATAACAAATGTCTGGATACCGCCAGTGTAATTGAACGTCTGACTACCTGGGGCGCAGTCCGGTACGCAGGAACCATCCTGGCAGACCAGCTTCTCCCCACAGATCGTTCCATTGGCAACCGGCGGAGTCACGCAACCGGAGCCCGGATCGCAAGCGTCATCAGTGCATAGATTGCCGTCATCGCAGGGCAGAGCCGGGCCACCGACACATTCTTCATTGGCGCAGGTGTCCGCAGTAGTGCACGCATTGCCATCGTTGCACTCGACCGCATTCGCCCCGAAGACGCAACCCAGCGCGACGTGGCACGAATCATCCGTGCAGATGTTGTTGTCGTCGCAGACAACGGACTTTCCTCCACCACATGCTCCCGCGGCACAAAACTCTCCTGTCGTACAGGCATCGCCATCGTCACAGACCAAATCGTTGGCAGTGAAAACGCATCCGATGCCAAGTTGGCAGCTATCTGACGTGCAGGGGTTTTCGTCGTCACAAAGGGTCAGACTACCGGCCTTGCAGGCTCCATCGCTGCACACGTCCCCGGTGGTACAAACCTCGCCGTCGTCGCAGGGCTGAGCGTTTGCGACGAAAGCGCAACCTGTCTCTGTATTACAGGAGTCATCGGTGCAAGGGTTCTTATCTTCGCAAGACAACTCGCCGCTGCTGATGCAGTTCCCAAGGTGGCAGTGGTCCCCCAGAGTGCAGACGTCGCCATCATCGCACGGTGCCTGGTTGAGAGTGTGGATGCACCCTGAAACTGGGGCGCAAGCATCAGTGGTGCACACATCGTCATCGTCACAATCGAGGAGGGCGAGAGAAGAACATTGGCCGTCGGTACAGGTTTCGCCAACGGTGCAGGCATTGCCGTCATCGCACGGCCCTGCCGAGGGATTGTGCACGCAACCCTCGCCAGGGTTACATTCGTCCGTTGTGCAAGGATTACCGTCGTTACAATTCTGCTCCGGTCCAGACTGGCAGGTGCCATTCTCGCACTGGTCGTCCAGCGTGCAGGCATCTCCATCCCAGCAGGGAGCCTCGTTGAACTCATATGTGCACCCGGCCTCGGGGTCACAGGAGTCATCAGTGCACGGATTGTCGTCTGCACAATTGGCCGCAACACCCTCGCCGCACACCCCTGCAACGCATTTGTCGCCAACGGTGCACGGATCGCCGTCGTTACAAGCGAGTGCTTCGTGGTCGGGAAGTAATTCACATGTCCCCGATTCAGGGGCACAAGTATTCTTCAGGCACTCAGAATCGGGACCGGTAGCGGGAGGGCATTCGACGATGGTATTGGGTATCACCGCACATACGTAAGGCAATTTGGAAACGTCGCACTGCAATGTGCCGTTGCAGATGTCGCCATCTTCCAAAGCCTTACAATCGCTATCATTCAGGCACTCGCACGAAATTGTGTAGCCGCCACAATCTCCCTCGAAGCAGATGTCGCTCACGGTACATGGGTCACCGTCATCGCACCCTGCTGTGTTGTTGGTGAAGTCACATCCTCCCAGTCCGTCGCAAGCGTCGTCGGTACAGGGGTTGTCGTCGTCGCATGCCACGGGGGATCCGAGGCAAACCCCGGCTTCGCAGTGATCGCCGATGGTGCAGACATCATTGTCGAGGCACTCACCCTGGTCGAGGGGCAAGTGGTCACACCCCTCTTCCCCCAGGCAGCTATCTTCCGTGCAGGGGTTGCCATCATCGCAACTCTCTTCGTCGATAGCCCCCGAGCAGTTGTCGTCCAAGCCGTTACAAATCTCTTCTGCTGGCTCCAACGCGTCACAGGGGGCCAGCCCCTCCTCCGTGCAAACCCGCTTGCCGCCACAGACGCCAAATTCGCTCGTCAGCTCACAGGGCGTCCAGAGGGAGAGTGCCACCGACTTCGCCGTACAAGGGCAGACCCCAGTGTCAGCAACACACTGCTGGGTGGCAAACCCATCTACGGTAACCGCTTCGTCACAAGAGAACCCCCACGGACAGTCCTCATCCGACGTGCATCCCCCGCCGCAAAAAAAACCTTCGATGCCGTAGTCGACACAGACGTCCTCGGCCCCGGCAACGCTCTTGCAACTCTCCCCCGAACCACAAGGACGGCAGAGATTGGCGTAGTTGGAAACGCAGACATAAACCAAATCCGGCTCCGCTGCCCCAACCGGCTTGCAACCCCAGCCCGGCGGGCACTCCTCGCTGCAACCCTGGCTGCAGACCCCGGCCCCCATGTGGTCAACACACCAGCCCGACAGACAATCCGTATTCTCGTCACACGGGTCGAGGAAGCACCCTTCACCGGGAGCGCAAGGTACAAAGACCTCATCTTCGGAGTCAGAGCCCAGGTCGACGAAGGCCAACTCCAAAGTATCTTCATGAGCGGGAGTATCGGGCTCTTCTATCTGGACCTCACTGTCAGCTAGCCGCCGCACATCTTCATCAGCGACTGTCACAGGATTTGAGGTCGTGGAGCAAGCCACCACCAACGCACATGTTACTGCTCCCACCAACGCTCTAAACATCGTTCCTCCCAGAGCTCTCGCCCCACGCAAGAATGACCGGTCCGAGCAAGAGTATACAGTGAACTTAAGGAGTAGGACAGGGAGATGACCCACACCTCCGTCGACTTGTCATCCAGCCCGGTTTAGCCTACTTCGGAGTTGCACCCCAAAGTCTGGACGAGAACCCCATCTTGAGGAGCGGATTGGCGAAACTACCGGGGACCGGTGACTGTAGAGACAAGGCCTTCCCCGAAACAGGGTGCTGCAGCTTCAGGACCCATGCGTGAAGAGCCATTCGAGCCAGTCCGTAGCGTGCTCGAAAGTCTCTGTTGAGTTCCGTTCTCCCATATTTGGAATCCCCGATAATGGGATGGTTGATATGTTTCAGGTGGCGACGTATCTGGTGTAGTCTGCCAGTTACCGGAAAGGCCTCCACCAAAGAGAGGTGACGAGGTTCGGTGGCAGCCGTAGCCAGCGTGTTGAAGCGAGTGACGGAATCTACTCGTTCTCCCCGCGGTTCCCTCGGGATGGGGTGGTCGATTATGCCCATGTCGGGTGACTTGCCTCGCACCAGGGCCAGGTAGTGCTTGGTTGTCTCTGCCTGAGACATTACCTCCTGCATCTTCCGCGCACCATCCTTGTGCTTCGCAAAGAGGACTATACCGCTGGTGCCCTTGTCGAGGCGGCCCACCGGGTAGACAATTCCCTGTCCAGTAACTTGTCGGACCCAGTCCACCAGTACGAACCGGTCCCGGGCCCAGCCCCTGTGCACCGCCAATCCGGATGGTTTGTCCACTGCCAGCAGATAGTCGTCTTCATACAGTATCTGAGGTTCGTTTAGCACCCTGGCAATCATCACTCTGTCCTCATCTCACGCCCCTCGCATCACACGCGCGCTAGCGTCCGTAGGACGCCCCGTCCGCTGTATCTGGCTCTGTATCTGGCTTCGTCGTATCTGGTTGCATCTGGTTGCCCAGCGGCCTGATGTATGTCCCTTTTGCGGGGCCAACCACGAACACTTCATCACCAGCACCGGTAGTTGCCGTCACCATCAGCCTGGAGGACGGCAGCCACGCCAGAATCCAGAGAACCGGTCGCCAGGAAACCACCGTCGGGCAGTGAGCTGATGCCGTGCCAGGAAGGAATCAGGGGCAGCGTGATCGTCTTCGCAAGCTTCATGTCGGCTCCCAATACGAGCACTTCACCGTACTCTGTCTTCTTCGTCTTGTCCCGGATGTTGACCAGCATCAGGCTCTGCCCGTCACTGCCGGGAGCCAGCCCACGGCATGAGCGGACCATCTCTTTGCCTCCCGTCACTGCGTCGGCCAGGTCATATGCAGCCTTCTTCTCCCCCTCAAGGGTCCATTCCTGGACCTCGAGGTTCCGGCAGGTCAGAAATCCGTCCTTCCCAAAGGCCATCGCGGCTACGAAGTGCGAATCGGGGAGCACCTTGAGGGTGGCATTCTTCCCGTCCTTGCTCACGATGGTCATGAACTCGTGGTGGAGCCCGATGTCGCTGCCGTCGGGGACCTGGAGTGCGCCAGCGAGAATCACGAAATGGCCGTCGGGCAGTGCCAGCGCCTGGATTCCCTCGGTTTTCGGGTACTGGAAAGGACTGCCCAGCTCCACATCACCTTGGAGTTCGGCAAAAGGCTGTTCCCAAGTTTCTTTTCCGAGAATTTCGCCGCTGCCGGAGATAAGCGTGGCTCCCACCAGCAGGGATTGGCCTGCGGGACCGACGTGGTATGCCATGACCCGGCCCTGGGCATCTGTGACCAGACCGGTCGTCTTACGCTCCGGCTTGAACGAAGTCCAGGAGGGCAAAGGTACCGACCACTCAGCGGTCCCCTTCCGGTTCAATTGCCGGAGCGTCTCCTCTGTCTTCACGGTGGAGTGGGTCACCAGGTACACTGCGTTCTCGGCAACCAGAATTGGCCTGACGTTGTGCCAGGAGTCGGGAAGCGGTCCGTCCTGCAGCTCCTCCCCTTCCACGTTCACCTCCAGCAGATGGGTCTTGCCTTCGGGCGAGCCTTGGAATTGTGTTGCTCGGGTCAGGGCCACAACGTGCCCATCTTGCTGGGTGCCGGCGGCGAGAAGTTCGTGCATTACGGCGGACGAGCCTTTCGCCACAAGCCACCGCCCATCGCAGCGACAGCGGCCATCAATGCATTGGCCGTCGAACCCGCAAGCTCCCATCTCCACCAGCGGCTGCCACAGGGACCCACACTCGGCATTCTGGCCGCAGACCAGGCACGGGTTGTCGCTTCGGAGAGCACCGGCAACATAGCACCCGTCAGGGCCCAGGCAGCCGGTCGTTGGCTCGAGTGGGCAGACGCCGTCCGACTCGACTTCGGAGGTGCATGTCAACCCGTCGTCGCAGGAGGTATCCGGCCCGAAGCGGAACAAGTTGTTCGTCCTCACGACGTGCAGGGTATCCTCGCTACTCCAGGCCATTCGGTATCCGCAGTCACAGGCGGGCGCCAGGACCGTCGGTATCTTCGGGATCCCTTCCGGAGCCAGCGTGCTGAAACGAGCCTCAAGTTCGGACGTCAGCCAGGTGTAACGGGGCAGCAGGTCCAGTTGGGTCCCGCCGTCAGGCGATTTCGAGTATTGCCGATGGGCCAGCACGACCAGCCAGGACGCAGCAGATGGAGCTTCTGAGACCTCCGGAATGAGGCGGAGACCGGACAGGTCCGTCTCTGGTCCCATGGCGAGGCGAGTCTGCTGCAGGATCGTCCCGTCGAGCTTCCGGCGCTGGAAAACGGCCTCCCTGGAGGCCCATCCGTCCGGTCCTATCACCATCTCCCATGACTGCCCAGCGACGATCAGGTCTCCTCCCGAGATGTGCGCTGTTTTGGGCATGAAATCCAGGTCGGATGCCAGCCCATACCGTTCGCTGTCCAGCCTGGCAACGACCGTTCCCGTGCCATCTACGACGAGGACAGAATCGAGTTCCCCAACTGTTTCGCCCTGAACCTGCAGCCCTTCCATCAAGAAGACCAGGAGTCCTTGGTCCGTAGTCAGCCCTCGCGTGGAAAGGTGGTGCGGCGACTCGACCAGATCAAAGATCTGCACCTCTTCCGTCCCCGGCCCGACCATCAGATGCACGGTCCATGTGCCCGGCCCGTTGTCGTTGGCGGAAGTGACGTAGAGAAGGTACGGCGTGCCGTCGACCACCGCCAGGCTGGAGTGAAACCGTTCCACGGCCAGTCCGAACAGCAGGTCCTTCGCCTCCGTTACCGCGAGTTCAGAGTCGAGGCGGACCAGTACGATCTGCTGATCTTCAACTCCGGGCGAGCAGGTGGCAAGCAGCAAGAATCCTCCAGCTCCGTTCTCATCCAGGTCGGCGAGCTCCACCGGGACCGGTTCGCCGCACGGTTCGATGGTTGCCGATGCCTCCTGAGTCCCGTCGGCGGACAGCATCACCAACATCGCCTGGCCGATATCCGCTCCCGGATGGCCCGCTCGGGCCACCAACGTCCTTCCGTCGGGGAGGAAGAGAACTGGGTCCACCGGATAGGAGTCGTCAGCCGGCAACTTGACTTGGAAAGTCTCTGAAGGGCACGACGGCACACACCCAGGAAGAGGCCAGACCGCATGCGTCGAGCACGCCACGTCCTTAACACCGGTCACGACCTCAGCCTTTTGGTCCAGTCCAGCCCCGTCCAATCCCGCCGGCGCGGCGCTGTTTCCTCCGCACGCAAGACAAGGCATCAGGAAACCGAGCGACATCACAACGACTACCCTTCGCATTATCACGTCAACCTCTCTCTTGAAGACTTTCCGTCGCACTCGAGGCAGGAATGGGAACTCCCGTTCGCTGAGCCAATACGGCTCGCATCACGAGTAGCTGGAAGAGCAGCAAGGCAAGACTGAGCCAGGACGAATCGGCTGGCCTGGCCGCACCGGTCGAGCAACCCTTGTTGCCGGTCCCGCCGCCTCCATCGGCAGGAAAGGAGGCAACGAGCACCATGTTCTTCGGGATCGGCTCTGGCTGGCAGGCTTTGGCTTCGGATTCACTTCCGAGTAAGACGCTAGTCACGATTGTCGCAGTCACGATAGCTCCGAATCGTCTCGGCATAGAGTCCTCCCTCCGGTCAGCGCCCCTCAAAATGGAAACTCCTCCTCGTTGGGCAGCATGTCGTCGTAGAAGACGCGATAGAGCTGCCCGTCCCGGCTCACGCAGGAACTCGGATAGTAAGCCTCACCGCCGAGGTTGGCACGGAGGAATTCCCGCACATCAGTGGCCTGCTCTCCCTCCGAGACCATGCTCCAGAAGTTGTACTCGTCGTTCTCGGGAAAGGCCGGAAGATCGACCAGCGGCCAGGCAACGGCGTTTGTCTCGTCGCAGCCCCGCAACAAGGCCATGAGGCTCAGGAGGGCGACAATGCGCGCGATTCTCTTCATGACATCCTCCCCGGCATTCCGTACGTCAATCAATGCAACACTCCGGGCCACCGGATAACACGTCGCCGGTCTCGGCATCGACGCGATAGGTGCACCGTCTCCGCTCTGGTGGTAAGCCAGCTCCTCTTTCTCTTCTGATTCTCTCTGGCATGAGGCCTCGGTCATCCTTGTTCTCCAGGAAGGTGGCAGATAGGGTTACTCCAGCAGGACCAGCCCGTCGTGGATGATGACTGTCGGTTCCCCGGGGAGCACACGCGTGGGGGCCTGCCCCATGGGCGCGCCGGTTTTTACTTCGAAAACGAAGCCGCTACTCTCAAGGACCGGTGTTGCCACGAGCAGGTCCCAACGGGACGCAAAATCGGGACTGCCGGGGATGCGGCTTAGAAGGTGGAAGCTGTTGCCGTCGGCAGTGACCGGCACGAGTTCGGCGCAGCCATCCACATGGTCGAGCAGCGACTCTCCGTCTGCCGGAAGCCAGCGGGGTACGCCGTCGCTGCCGCGCACCAGCAATCCTCCGGGCCCGGCGACGTGCGGACCGTTGATGCTGTCGTTGGGGACTGCAACCTTGCGTATTTGGTTGCCAGCAAAGTCCAGGACCAGGATTACCGCCTCTGCATCCAGAACATAGAGTGTTTCGCCAGCCGCCGCGATCCCCGTGGGAAGGGCCCCACCCGGCAGGGGCAGATCGGTGCGCGATGGTATCGCCGCGCCGAGTTCCACAGACCAGAGCACTCGTTCTTCGACGGTTGGAGCAGGATCCCCGAACGCTCGCTCTGTGGGCTCAGAGAGGATAAACAGATACTGGCCGCCAGCAGCAAGGTCGAGGATGGTTCCGGGACTGTCCATCGAGATAGGGGCCTTCTCAGGGTGCTGCCGGTCATGTATCTCGATTAGCGAATGACCGATAATGCCCCAATCCCAACCAGGGCCGCCCGTCAGCACGGCAATGCGATCTCCAACCCACACCGCTGGGGGAAATGGCTTGCCGGAATACCCCCAGGAAAGACCCGATACCGCGGTGGTCGTGGCGTCGTCGAGGTTGACGAGCCAGTCTCCGTCCTCCGCGTGTACGAGAATCTCGTCTCCTTCCGGTGACACGACTCCGTCGACGGAGCGTTGCGGTGACTGCTTTGCCGCTGCCGGGCACGGGTGAACCGGAGACTCGTCAACCGGCCATCGCTGGTCAGGGGCGTACCAGGGCGACACCACCCATTCCGCCCCCCCCTCCTCGGGCAACAGCCGCTCAAGGCAGGGTCTCTCGTCCTCCTGTTCCACCGCGTAAGCGGCAAGATCCTCGCTCTCCAGGTCGAAGGCGCTGCACAGGGCAGCCTTGCACACCATGGCGAAACCGCCGACCAGGGGAGCATCGAAGGGTACGTTCTTGGTCGAAGGCCGTGCCGCAATCATGGCCGGCCCATCTGGGGCGGCCAGTTCGTACAACTGCGCTTCGCCCTCCACCGCCACGAGCAGCCGCCCCTTGTGCAGCGCCACAAATCCCTCCACCAGACACGGGAATTCGGCAACCGCAATGGTAGGGTCGACTGCCTGCCAGTCGTGCACGCGTGCGATACCATCCTCGTCTCCGTCGAGCGCCATGGTCACCACGAGCCAGTTACCGTCCGTCAACACGTGGGATGTCCACGCCGGCTCCCCCTCCGCATGGGGTATGCAGAGGGCTTCGACAGGGGCATGCGGGTCGGAGACGTCCAGCAGCGACACGCCCAGTTCCGTTGAGACAACGAGTTTCCCGTCATAAGCCCCGACCAGCCGCAAGCGCGCCTTGGGACCACCGATTCCGGAAGGCGGCGGTGTGGTCGCTGCCGCCCACCATGCAACGGGTATCGGATGCGCAGGGTCACCCACGTCAACGACGGTGACCCCGCCCAGGACGCTATCTTGTACGAAAGCTGTCGCTCCGACCACGACCAGAGCATTCGCCCGCCCCACCGGTACCGCGCCCAATTCTGAAAGGGTTTCCGGCTCTCGCAGGAGGATGTTCGGGTTCTCGATGGTGACGAGACCGACCTCGGCACGGGCCGAGGCCCGCGGGAGATTGGCAGGCAGGGCGGCGGCACTGAAACCAGAGAGACTCGGCGGTGCCTGCACCAACACCTGCGTGCCGCAAACTTCGAAGCAGAATCCGCCGCCGTCGGCGCATGGGTCTCCCTGCTGCTTGCACAGTGGGGTTTCCGGGACTCTCGTCTCTCCTTTCGCGTACATTGCTCCTTCCTCCGGCCCGGAGGTATCGCTCCCTGTGTCACCCGCCCCACCGGCTTTGGTTCCACACGCGGTCAGAAGGCCAAGCAAAACCATGACCGTGCATCCGATGACGTCAGGCAAACGCAATCCTCTTCTTCTCTCCATGGGGCTTCTCTGTTTCCGTTCCATCACCACCTTCTCCCTGAACCCAGTTATGGTTGGGCCATGACAAACTGGCACCTGGCGTCAACGCACTTTGGCTCGCCGGACGGACAACCGGGCGTGGCCAGGCATGGGGGAGCACCGTCGGCGCAGAAGGTCTCCGCAAGCGCGGCGATTCCCGCTTCGAATACTCCCGAGGACTGCGCATTGACAGCCATCGGACACTCAACCAGGTGCACATCCACCTCGGGGCACTCAAGCTCCGGCGTGAACAGCAAGCAGTCCCCGTCCGTACCACAGGCTGTGAGCCCCTCGAGTTCCTCGCTCGCAGCGACAGCGAACTTGCCTGCGGTCTCCATGCAGCCGGGTTGTGCCTTGGCACCATCCCGGCAGATGGGCTGACCCCAGTCGATGACGGGACAGTCAGGGTCGTTAAGCAGACTCAGCGGAGCATCGGCACATTCCGGCACGTCGTCACTGCCCTGACGCTGCTCGCCTTCATCGCAGGCCGTTTCCGGTTTGGACAGGCCGTCGCCACAGTATGAACAGCTCACCCAGCTGCAGGGAACGCAACTCCCGCTGTAGATGCAGCAGACCGACATGTCCGGGGCGCAGGCCTTGACCACGGCCTCACTCTGGCCGTCAGCACAGTAGTATTCGGGCGGGTCCCAGCAGGTATCGCCCGGCTGTTGCTCGTCCCCGGGATAGTGAATGTTCTGACATTCCCCGGGCCTCGGTGAGCGCACTTCATCTTGCGTGTCTGAACGGGCGGTGTCGTCACCCACAGCTCTTGCATTCTGACCAGCGGTATTGGAGTCGTCCGCCGATTCCTTGTCGCAGCCCCCCAACAAGGCCATGAGGCTCAGGAGGGCGACAATGCGCGCGATTCTCTTCATGACATCCTCCCCGGCATTCCGTACGTCAATCAATGCAACACTCCGGGCCACCGGATAACACGTCGCCGGTCTCGGCATCGACGCGATAGGTGCACATCCAGAGTTCGTCTTTCCACTGGTCGACGGGGCAGTTGACCATGATGCGCCAGACCACGTGTTCCGTCGAGATGAAGAGGTCGGGCCCGCTGTCCACATCGTCCCAGACCGTCACGGGATGAGAGCAGTCCTCACCGCATTCGGCCAGGGCCGTGCCCACCGCGTCTTCGCCCGAAAGGAGATAGGCAGGATCGGTTTCCAAGGTCTCGATGTGCCGTGAAAGCGTCGTCGTGACGTCGACGAAAACCCAACGGTCCGGGCAGGGCTCGGAATTGTCGGGCCCCTCTGGCCAGTAGACATTCCTCAGGTTCACGTCGATGCGCAGCTTCTTGTCCGGATCCACAGCGATACCCTTGTAGGTCACTGCTGAAAGTCGAAGCTCAACATAGTCGCTGGGAGCCTTCCGCTCCTGCTCGAACTCATAATCGTCGGTAATGTGGAGGATGGTGCCGACCAGCGCGCCGAAGCGGTCGAGGAACTCGTCGTGGAGCGAAACACCTGCGGCCGGGCCGGGCATCTCGAGGCCGACGAGCAACTTGGACGGGAGCCGGGAATCGGGGTCACCGGGGGCGACCTGAAGGGCATCGCTGGGCTCCATGGCGCCGAGGCACCGAAGCGCCTGGGTCTGCTCATCAAGGAAGCCGCCCGACTGTTTGGCCGCCGACTGGATGTCAGCCTCCATCTGCTTGGGCCAGTCATCACCGTACTCGACGCTCTTGTTGCGGCACAGCAACTCGGCCGGGAGTTCGGTGCAAGTCGGCTGCGTCTGCCAGAAGGTCTTGAGTTCCTTGTGCATCTCCTCCCAGGTAGCGCCGCCCGAAGCGCAGGCCGAGGGGGTGCATTCCGGCGGTTCCGGGCAGCCCAGGAGCGGATTGTCCTCAGTGGGGTCAGCGCATGCTGGTTCAATTGCACTCTCTGTCCCCCCTGCGTCGGCTGCGTCGGCCGTCCCCTGCTTCGAGACCTCCGTTGTAGTTTCATCGGGTTCATCGCAAGCGGCGATGGCCACGAGGCAGGCAAGCAGAAGGGATGAGAGCGTTCTTGGTGCATGGGTCATGGCGGTTGCCTCCTTCCAGGGCGCAGTTACCCTCTGTCAAACCAAGCAAGGACTGGGCCAAACGGGAGTCCGAACGCCAGGCTCCATCATCAGATGACCATGCTGTGCGCAGTGTACCACACCGCCACAGCGCTGACGACGTTCCGGCCCGGCCAAATATTCTTCGGAGTATTCGTTGCTCTAATGTAAATGTCGTGCACGTCCGTGCGGCACATGTGGCATTTCTCGCCACCCCTTTCGTCTCCATCAGGTGTTTCCCTTTTTGGCCGACCTTGTTGCCTCCCGCGGTGAGTTAGTGATGGCTGAACTCAGGGCGGGCAAGTCCCCGTTCTCACCTTGCGTAACTCGTGTAGCGGGCACAAATCTTCCACGCTGATTCTGGTTTGTCCGCTGATTCTGGTTCTGCCCGTGTTGTAATGAGCCGTGTTGAGCGACAATCCTGCCTCGCGATCGCATTATTGGTAGTCGCTACGCGGGCAGATCCGGCATCTGAGAAATCGGGTTTTCACACCAGCGTATTCAGGAAGATTGTAGCAGGGCCGACTCGGACTCCTTGCGGGGTCAGGTAGTCTTTTGTCCCGTTCGCGGAGATCTGCCAGGCAGGGCAATCAGGGAAACGGGCTTTCAAGTATCTAAGCCCCTTGTCAATGGGACGGTCTTGCCACTTGCATTCCACCATCAGGATTGGGCGCAGCTCTTCCGTGACTACAAAATCGACCTCTCGGCCGTCGATGTCGCGAAAGTAGCGGAGTTCCAAAGGACGACCCTGGGTGTCGGCCTCCCAGCAGACCCATTTGAGCAGGTGGATAGCCACCATGTTTTCGAATCGGATTCCCGGCTCATCGACCAATGTCCAGTCCATCTGGTAGTGCTTGCGGGCCTTTCGCACGGCCCGAATCCGGGGTGCGCCAAAGGGCGACAGGCGGACGATAGCGTATAGTCGTTCAAGGATGTCGAGCCAATTGGCAACCGTCTTGTGTGCTACCTGGAGGTCTTCCCTGATTGCGTTTACGCTCAAGGGCGATCCGACGAGTTCTGGCAGGCGAAGCATCAGTAGTTCGAGATTCCCCAGATCCTGGACTCGCTCCAAGGTCTGAACGTCCCCTTCCAGGAGACGCTGGCGATATTCCAGAGACCAACGCCGGGCATCGACCTGCGACGAGCTGAAATACGGCTCCGGAAAACCGCCCAACTCCAGCAGGTGCAACAGCTCCCTGGCGGAGCCCAGTCCCAACTCCGCGCAGGAGAGGGGGAAGAGACGGAGGAAGTGGTAGCGCCCTTGCAGTGAATCCCCCCCACGGCGGTAGAGATCAAGGCGGGCACTACCGGTTACCAATATGCCCGGCCATTGGGCACCGTCGTACAGTCCTTTGAGGTAGTTGCGCCACGTACGGTACTTATGGATCTCGTCGAGCACGAGGAGGTCGCCCGGAGGCAGTTCGCGACGCAAGATCCGCTCCCTGTGTTCCGCGATGTCCCAGTTCAAGTAGCCGCTTTGATCCCTCAGGACATCCTTGGCCAGGGTTGTCTTCCCTACCTGCCGCGGACCACCCACGAAAACCATCTTCCTCTTGAGGTCTTTGCGGACCTGCGCTTTTAGATAGCGTGGGTGGACTGCCATGGTTTCCTCGTCTTGCGTGACAGCCCGCACCGGCCACAATACATCGCTGCGGGCAAGATCATTATGCGAGTATTTTCGCCCTAAGTCAAATTCGGTAGCTGGTATTTTCGACTGTAGGCGAAAATGCAAGGGAGTGCGTGTCTGGACGCACCACGACCTTGGGTGCAAATCGGAGTTCGATATGTACAAGTGGTGGAGAGAGCGTTCCTGGATGAGGAAAGTCTCTGCTTTGATATTCGGGGGTTGGTTCCACAGCATGCCCGGCGAGACGAGTATTTGCGGAGCACGGCCCGCTGTGTCAAAGGAGCGTTGCTGGCACGCGGAGGATATTGTCCGCCAACAGTTCAGTCCTGCCCGAATTGTTCACTACCAGGCCGAAACGTGCACCGGTTTCATCGAGAAAAGACTTCATCGCCGTCAACGCGCGCTGATTCAATCGGGTGCCCAACTTGACCTCGATTGGGATGGTGCCGAAGGGACCGTCGATAATCAGATCTATCTCCGACTTGTCGCGGGTACGATAGAAGTTGAAATCGATCCCGGGGGTCATGGTGCACTGCAACCCCCGGATGATCTCCTCAATTATGAACGACTCAAAAGATCTCCCCGCCACCGGATGGACCAGCAGGGAATCCAGTTCGTCAAGCTTGAGCAGATGATGCCAAATACCCTGGTCTCTGAAAAATCCCTTCGGCATCTTCTGAATCTTCTTCAGTGTGTTCTTCTCGAAACTGCGCAGATTCCGCCACACAAATGTGTTGTGCAGTATCTCCAGGTAGTCGCCGGCCGTCACGGAACTCACATCTAGTGCCCTGGCGAGCACGGACCGATTGATGATACCTCCGGAATGGTGGGAGAGACTCTGGATGAAGAGCCTGAAGCGATGAGTGTTGAGCCGCGGAAAAAGCCGTTGAATATCCCGGCGGATGTAGTTGGCGAAGTACTCATCCATCCACAGACCATGGAAGAGGGAATCAGCCCGTCCTTTGATCCTGGGTTCCGGATAGCCGCCGAGTAACCAGTGTTCCAGGACCTGGTCGGGTGAGATATCTGTGTTCAGTTCCGCCAACTGACCGATCGTAGTCGCCCGGTCCGGCAGCAGTTCATAGACGGGCGGCAGGGGCAGGTCATGAAACTCGACCATCTTGAACGGCCAGAGCTCAACCGTGGCAATGCGCCCGGCCAGGCTTTCGGACAGTCCCTTCACAATGTCCGGTGAACTGGACCCGGTCAGCAGGTACCGACCACAACTTGCTCTATCCTGGTCGATGACGGAACGCAGAACCGCAAACAACTCCGGGAATTGCTGCGCTTCGTCAATTATGGTCTTGTCTCGTTGCCGACTCAGGAAGCCCAGCGGGTCGCTGGTGATGAGCTGGTAATCGTCCGGTCGCTCCAGATCATAGTACTTCCAGTCTGAGCACACGCTTTTGACCAATGTCGACTTGCCACATTGCCTCGGTCCAATCACAGCTACCGCTGGAAACCTCTCCAACAACAGCTTGATCTTCCCAGCCAGCAGTCGGTTCTTGGGCGTCATTTTTAAAGGCTAACCTTAAAAAGTGCGGGCGTCAAGGCGGTTTTGGCAATAGAGTCCCAGGAATCGTGCGCCCCGGCTTCCTGGGGCAGTTGGCGACACCAAAGGTGGCCGGATACTAGGGGTGAAACTCGCAGTGCCGTTAACGAGAAAAGGGCCGCCTAAGCGACCCTTTTCGTAGTGGAGCTAAGGGGAATTGAACCCCTGACCTCTTGAATGCCATTCAAGCGCTCTCCCAACTGAGCTACAGCCCCACAGAGCGATTTGAGGTTATATTCGGCCGACCATTTGTTGTCAAGTGCTTTTGTCCGGCCACATATTGCCCCCTTGAAATCATTGGCGAAATCACGAGTTTTGTGCTTTTAGGGTCCTTCCTCCCTCTATATCGGGAGGAAGTGATGAAAGAGAAACTACCGACGACGAAGCAGATGTTTGATGCCAGAGTGTTGAATTGGGTCTTGTCGCAGCTCCACGCTGCCCAGGTGCTCGAGGATGAGGGCCGGGCAACGGTGTTGGAGGCTCTCTTCTCAAGAGAGCTCGTGAACCACTGGCTGGATAGCGGTGACAGGATGATGGCAGCCAGTCTGCTGCGCGCCATCCCGGTCACCCTTTTCAGGGCCGTTGCGCCTGCCCTTGAGGAGCGCTACTTCCGACTCAACAACGATGTGGCCCACGCCTTTCTCTTCCGCCTGGCCGATTGCGAGCCAATTCGAGCTCTGGCTTTGCTGGAAGCGGTGTTGGCTCACGCCCGCACCCCCAAGAACGCTGGGGATCTGACCTTTGCGGTCCAGGTCGCGCACTCTATCGGGGCACCGGCCAACCAGCTTCTACGCAGCCTCATTGAGACCTGCACGGGGAAGAGCTCAGGGTATCATCTCTACTGGAGCGGACTCTTCAAAGCGATGCTCTACCTCGATCTGCCAGACGCCCCGAAGCGGATTGCCAATGGACTGATTGCTACAGACGGGCCGGGGTTTGAAGGGGAGTTCATCATGCACGACCTCTTTGCTGCGTTGGCCCCCGGTTGTCCCTTCATGGACATGCTGCTGGACATCGAATTCAGGGAGTCGGGCTATCGCTTCGCCGACATCCCGGAGCTCTTCCGGCCCAACGTCGCAGTGGAGGAGTTTGACCGGCTGGCTGAGGGTGATGGAGACTCTCTTCTAGGCGAGGCGCTTGACCAACTGCCCGATGTTGGTCCGGCTGCGGAAGTCGCTCGTTTCACCCGTTCTCTCGCCGCTGCGATGCCCCGGAAGGCGCCGTCAAAGGTCTTGCGACTCACCCATTTGCTGGCTGTGGCAGCCTACGCCGCTCAGTATCAGTGTACTCCCGACGTGTGGAAGGAACTCGCTTACAAGGAGTTGCTGGAGGTGGCCTCGGCTGATATTCCCTATCTTCCTCATGGTGACGAACTCATGGCCCAGCTCCTGGCGCGAACGGGGAAGCGTGAGCTGAAGGCCATTCATCAAGAGTTGGAGGAAGCCCGGCCCTATCGTGGTGCCGAACGGCTGGTGCGGGTGATTGCCCAGAAGCAACGGGCAACCTCGATTGCACCCCTGCTCCACTGTCTCGATATCGACACCGAAGAAGGGGCCGCGGAGCTCGCGGTGGTGACCCTCGCCCGGTACGGCGAGGAAGTCCTGGCACCGATTCGTACCAGATGGCCCGAGATGGACGAATTCTCACGTATGCGGGCATTGGAGGTCGTGGGATTGGTAGGTGGACCGGCCGCCGCCGACCACCTGCTGCATTTCTTCGCTGATGCCAGCCAGGAAGAACTCTCTTTGGGAGCCTGGTGCGACGCTGCAGCCGCAGTCCCAGATGGGCGTTACCTGGCGCTCCTGGAGAGTCCGCGGCACCGGAAGAACCCTGACCTGCAGCGGACCTTGAAGAACGTCAAGGCGTTGGTGGCTTAGCAGCAGGTTACCGGCGTGGTGGTACCCGGAGATCCCTCAGTTGGGACGCTGTCCCTCCCGCGGGATGACACGCTTCAAGTCGTGATAGCATCCTTCTGCTTCTTGCAAGGGGATGGGGCACTTGGGAAGTGGGCAGGGTGACTGGCAAACTCCCTGGTCTTGCCGGTGGAGTCGGTCGGAGACCTTGGTGGCGTATGAGCATGCGCGGTGGTTCCTCTTGAAAGGCCCTTTGTAGATCAATCGGTGTTCCCACTTTGCCCATTGGTGCTGACGGGTCGTGCGAAGCTGAATTTCAACTGGACGTCGGTCCTCCAGCACCACTAGATGGACAGCTCGGTATCCATTGCCGCGGTACTGCTTGCCAATGAAATCCTTGTACCTGATGACTCTATCACCAAAGGTCTGGCGTAGCTGCTGGTCCAGCTTCTGAACCCCCTCAAGGGTGGGTACGACTACGCGCACTCCCGCAATGTCTCGGAGTGCGCGGGGTTCCCGCGGATCTGCCATCAAGATCAATTCGCGCGCTGCCGCCGGAGCGATACCGACCGGCAAGATGCCCTGCACATCTTCCCCTTTTCGCTGGCGCTTCCAGGTCTCCTCGCTTTCGAGGATCATGCGGTAAATCTTCTCTTCAACTTTGTGCGGCTCCTTGAGAGCGGGACGATCACGGGAGGGATCCCGACGGGTCATCACTTTCGCACCAGGCAAATCGACGGTCATCGTCTCAACGGTATTGACCACAGAGTTGAGGGCCGTCTCATGGCCTGCAACAAACTGTCTCGTAGCATCGGTTACCGCGTGTTTCTTGAACCACTCCATGTAACCGGCAGCACCAACCTCTGTTACATCGGGTACCGATGCAAGATTGTATCTCCCTGGTAGAGTGGCAGCCTGACAGGCCACGATGGCCACTATCAGCAGCCATGAAGATAGACCCGTAGCAAGGCTCTTTGTGACCCTCGTCATCAACTCCAAGATATGGACAAATGCTCAAGGTTGCAAAGCCTTTGACAGCCCCCTCGCAACACTATTACGGTGGATGCTGGAGGGTGAGGTCAATGCGCAAGAAGCTCCTTTGGGTTGTTCTCTGTCTGGCCGTCGGGGTCGTGCTGGCACCGGCATCCTATTTCGCTCTCTGGTCGATGCGGGCGAACTTCCTGGGCGAGTACGAGACTTTGAAGGCGGACTGTGAGCGAGTGTGGGAAAAGCGCATCACCGCGCAGATGGAGGATGATGCGCTTGAGACCCTGGCCACCATCGAATCGTCTCAAAAGACGGACTATTGCACTGACCTCTTCACCGGGCTAGCGGCCTATCGTGCAGCCATCCTCAATCGGAGCATCGGTTTTGGCGTTGTCATCTTCATCGGCCTTCTTATTTTGCGCTTCGTCATGTTTCCCTTCGATGATGCCCCCGCGTGGATTGAAGAGAGCTAAGTTGCCTCCAAAATCACCCCCTGGAATCATTGAGGAAATCACAAGTTTTGTGCTTTTGACCTCCTAACTCCCGATATAGAGGGTGAACCTTTTAGGGAAGGAGGATCCCATGAAACTGTCACGTTGGAACAGGAAGCGTCTGGCTCGGGTCATCAAGAAGATGTTTGGGAAAGAGAGTAGTTGGAATCAGCGGGGAGATTTCTGCTTCGTCCACCTCGACGAGATTCCCAAGGAGGTGCGGATGGCGCGGGCCGATGAGTTTGTGCCCACCGATTTCTTCGACCCAGGTTGTCCCCACTGCCAGCCCTTTCTCGATGAAGGGGCAATCATGGTCTACACGGAGGATGACCTCGTGGGTGTAAGGTTGCTGGACAATGGCATGGTCGAAACTGTGATGCTGCGCAAGACGATGGACGCGGTAGCTAACTGAAAACCAGATCCCTCAGCTCTTCCGGTGTTACGTCTGCAAGGCTCTTGAGGACGTCATGGGCGGCGCTGAAGTCGTGGTCGCGGGTGTAGCGGTGGGGCACGGTGAAGCAGCGTAATCCGGCGGCCACCGCGGCGGTTAGGCCGGCACCGGAATCCTCGAAGGCGACGCAACGGGTCGGTGTCACCTTGATGCCTTCGCAGGCCTGGAGGTAGAGGTCGGGTGCAGGCTTGGTGGCTGCCACATCGTCGGCCGTCACCACCACCGGGAAGAAGGAGCGAAGACCAATGGTATCGAGGCTCAGCAGGACATCCTCTCGCGGTGAAGAAGAGGCGATGGCCAACCGGGAGCCCAGGGCTGCCACCCCTTGGACCAACTCCAGTGCTCCGCTACAGGGGACCATGCGAGTGCGAACCAGATGGTGATACTCCTTCCGCTTGCTGGCCATCAGGTCGTGGAGTGGAGTTTCGATTTCAAACTTCGTTCGCAAGTGGCGGAAGTTGTCAATGGTTTCGTAGCCCACAAGCTCTTCGAAATCTGCTTCCGACAGGTGGATGCCGTAGGGGGCAAATACCTTGTTGAAGGAAAGGGCTTGAAGAGGCTCGGAATCAACTAGTAGACCGTCAAGGTCAAAGACTACGCCCCACGTCGACTCTTCATTGGTCACGGTCATGGGCAGATCGGAAACTCCCGCATGGGCCGGTAGGATGAGTCGGAAGCGTCGATTTCGAAAGTGACGGTGGGGCTGGCCAGGGCCCCGGTTTTGGTGTCGACGATAGTGACCGTGCCTGTTAGTCTGAGGTCCCCGGCCGTAGCTGTCTCCAGCGCCGTCACCACAAGAGTGCCAGAGGTTGCTTCCAGTGATGCAAAGGAGTCCGGGCAGGTATGATTAAGGAAGAGGGTTACTGTGACATTTGGTGGACCTATGTCCACTTCCACCGGTCCGGTTTCCAAAGCGGCCTGCAATTGCTCCAGGCCCGCCAACTGAATAACCACTCCATCGGCAGTAGCCATAGGGGTGCGCGCGTCTTGGGCCCGGATATAGAAGAGGTCTGAGCAGCCATCAATTGCGACGGCGTTTAGAGAGGTCTCGAATGGCTCATTCTCCAGACAACCCTGGACGGTGAGGCTCTCGGCAGTGAGTTGGCCGATGGTGCCCTCCAGGTAAGAGCAGCCTGAAATGAAGACAAGGAGCACGGCGGCGGACGTGGTGATGGTCAGTCTATGGTGGGAGGGTGACACGTCCGGCCCGCTAGTTGCCGGACTGAGCTTGCTGTTCGGGCTCGGCTCCGTAACCGGCTTTCATCTCCAGTCTCTGGCCGACGCTGAGTTCCACGATGCTACGGGTGATAACTGCCAGGGATGTGTTTTCGTAAGGTTCAATGACCATGATTTCGCCCACCTTCTCAACCGGTAGGTCGGTCTCGTCTCCCTCTTCCGTTTCAATGTATCCGTCCCCCTGCGAAAGGGCGACGAAGCGATTGCCCACCTGAACCCCATCGTTGCGCCCCTTATCAATGAAGATGTAGTGGTGCTCGCCGAGGTAGCCGAGGTCTTCGAAGCCATCAAGGATGACCGCGTCTACACTGACGGTGTTGACCGCGGGTGTGACTACGAACTGGTGCTGAAAGATGTCAGTTACGAGGTCGCCACGCTCGATCTCTTCATAGGTGGTGAAGAGGAGTGACTTGACGAACCGCTTCTCCGCACCCAGGACCTTCGTGATGCCAAGGTGTCGAACCTTGTAACCAACCAGCTTCTTGGTCACAGGATGGAAGACCTCGCCTTCCACCTCGTAGACGGTGAACTCTTCCCCCACCTTAATCTTCTTGGGGATGTAGAATTCCATGTAGATTTCATCATATTGGCCAAGGAACTGCTTTTCTTCCCGGGAGTACCGTATCTTCCCCGATTCCTTGAACTGTCGTTCCGGGATGAACCCTTTTGAGCGGCCCGCGACGATCACTTCTTTTGGTTTCTCAGTGTAACGGGACTTCGACCAGACAAAGCCGGGCCCCTTGCTGAGCATAGACTTCGGGATGACGACAACCCAGTCTCCAGGGTAGATCCAGTGGGGGTTGGTGATCTGTGGATTGAAGGCCCACAGAGTCGGCCAGAAATGGGGGTCATCGAAGAAGGTGTCACAGACATCCCAAAGGGTATCTCCTTCCTCAACGATGTAGATGCGCTCACCGGTGATAGCGGGGTAGGTGGATACGATATCGGGTTCGTATTCCTGCCCGTGCGCGGTTGCTGGTGCAATGCAGCAAACCACCAATCGGATCAGCGTGAAGACGGCTAGACGTCTCATGTTTCCACCTATCATTTACGGCATTGCCTGAAGCTTCTTCTGAGCAATAGTGGCTGCCCGGGTGGCCGGGTAGGCTCCAAGCAACTGTCCCATAATATCTTTGGCGGTTGCCGGGTCGCCCGAATTGGCGTAGCACAACCCACTCTTCAGCAGCGCGTCCGGAACCTTGTTGCCGCTGGGGTAGAGGGTCACCACCTTCTGGAAGCACTCCAGAGCTTTGCCGTAGTTCTGCACATCGTAATATGCTTCGCCCATCCAGTAGAGGGCATTGTCAGAGTAGTCATGATTCGGGTACTGATCCAGGAAGCCGCCAAAGGCGTCGATGGCCTCCTGGTGGTTCTTCTCCTGAAGCTGAGCGAAGGCGTGCTTGTACAACTCAATGGGTCTCGAGTCGAAGCGCTTGCGCTCTCTGGCGGGGGCCACTGCCGTAGGCGGCGCGCCAGCCGGCTCCACAGGACCGCCAGATTCGCTGATTACCTCTCCATATTCGTTGATCTTGCTGAATTCCACCACCGGCACTTCGGCGTAGCCTACGCTATCCGAAGTCTCTCGTTCGGCTGGTTCGGCGGCTTTCGCAATCATGGCTCGGTTGGGTGGAGAGAGGCGAACGACCGGCAGTATCGGTTCTGGAGCAGAGGTCCGAGAGAGCAGAATCTGGTTTGATTCAACCTGGTCTTCCATGAGGAGGATCTTGTTTTGGAGGTCTTCCAGCATCACCGTTGTGTGGGAAGATGAGGCCCTCATTTGCGAAAGCTCAGTGCGTAATTCTTCGAGTTGCCGGGAGAGAATTTCTGTGTGGTTCGGTCCACAGGCCGGTGCGACAATGGCGACGGCCACTACCAGGGTGATCCATAGGCGTTGCTGCTGCCGGTGCAAAGCACACCTCCTGCGTTACTATCGCCATTGTAGAGGTGCGCTGACAAACGGTCAAAAAACCCCACACACCCATCCCACTGGTAACGACCTTCTCAGGAGGTGGCAGGTCAGGGTCCCGTTGAGCAAGCTCCAGTCTTGACACCATCTGGCAGTCTTCTACCCTTAGAGAAGGTGCTTTGGAGTGGGGAGGATCATGATTCATGGGGCTCAGCGACTCTCGATGGTTACGCTCATTGGAGCAGTCGTATCGCTTTCTATCGGGTGCCCCCCCGTCGCCGATGGGCCAGATGTAGTGAACCGCAAGAAGGTGGTGGTTCATGCGGACCCGCCTCGGCGAAACCCGGTCCCCATTCCCATAGGGCTTGCGCCAGATGCACTGGAGGAGGCCGACGCGATTGTCGATGAGGTGATTGCTGAGCCAACGGAACGCCCCTCATTTCTCGACGAGTCACCAGTAGTCGTCGGAGAGAAGCCCCCTGAACTGGCCGGGGGGTTGCCCGATTTTGCCGCTGTCTTTGAGGCTACAGCTCCGTCTGTCGTAGCGATCTCGACATACACTTTTGGCGGATTGGACGGCCCGGAAGAGCAACACCTGGCCGACGGTACCGGTTTCTTCTTTGGCTATCCCGGTGAAATCTTGACCAACGCACATGTGGTCTTCGATGCCTGGCGCATTGAGGTAGCGCTGGCGGACGGGCGGACCGCCCGTGCCACCCTGGTGGGTCTGGAGACGCTGACGGACCTGGCTCTCCTGAAAGTTGATATCGACTCTCCGCCGCCCAGTCTTACCATCATGGCCGAGGATGAAGTGCGCCCGGGGTTGTGGGTGCTTGCCATCGGCCACCCCTTTGGGCTCGATTTCTCGGCAACCAAGGGCATTATCAGTGCGGTTAACCGTACCGATGTCGTAGGGGACAACTCGGGTTACTGGGACCTCCTGCAGACTGATGCAGCCATCAACCAGGGTAACTCGGGGGGGCCGCTGGTGGACCGCTTCGGCCGTCTGGCGGGGGTCTGCACTGCGGTGAACAGGGAGGGCCAACGCATCGCCTACGCCATTCCCGTGAGTACTGCGGACGTCATGGCGCACCATCTTAGGCTTTACGGTCGGCTGCGGCGAGCAAGTCTAGGTGTTGAGACCAGAGAACAAGAAGGACGGATCGAGGTGGAGGGCGTGTTCCCCGACTCACCAGCCTATTTCTCCGGATTCAAGCCCGGTGACATCATTGTTGAGTTGGATGGCGAGGCGCCCGAAAGCGAGACCCAATTCCTCTGGAATATTGCGATTCATTCACTGGAGGAACCGGCCCAGTTCGAATTGGAGCGGGACGGGGTTCGGCTGATGGTCGCGGTCCAACTTGAGCCTGTTTCGAGTGAACTGGCGGCGGGAAAAAAAGAAAGGTAACGCGCGCGAGGGAGAGATGGCGAACAAGAAGGTCCCGGTTGTCATCGCGGTCCTGGGTATTACCCTAATTGTCACCGCTTTGCTGGTTACCAATTTGCATAGTCCCACAGGCCTAGCCACGGGCGAGGCCATGCGTGCGGTTCACCATGAGTTGGGTGATGTGCACGCTTTCCTGGCAACTTAGAATCAGGAGTTCAAGGGACAGTACAGGAGCGGACTCAACCGGGTCTTCATGATGATGGCGGCGGTGTCGCCGCTGCTGAGGTCAACCTTGGCGGCCACGAGGCCTGTTCGCTATGGGCTACAAGGGTTTCGGCTTTTAAAGCGTGGTACGACTATGCGCCGGACTCATTGGGCGCGGAGTACCTCCAACGGGCCGCTGACCTGCATCAGAAATGTCGAAGTAATCAGCTATTTCAGGATGTGAGAGTAGAAACGTTTGATGAATCCCGGATTGCGCTCGGCGTAGAGAATCTGCGCGGCCCGATCGGCGGCATCGATGACGGTCTGCTCAAACCAGCAGAGCAGTCCTGAAACTCCACCCACCGATCCGGTCATGGCATAGTTGACGCAGCCGCACCAATGCATGCATCGTCCCTGCACATCACAGTCGGCACAGTCTTCTTTGACCTGGTTCTTCGAGTCGATCAGTTTGGTCCGAGACCGTAGATCAATGCCTTTCCAGACGTCGCCAATGACCACGTCGTCTCGGTCATCTTCACCGATCAACCGATCACAGGGGTAGAGTTTGCCCGACGGGCTTACCGCCAACTCGTCGCACCCGAAATCACATCGGTCGCCACAGGCATAGCCACCTTTGACGTGCGTAATTATCTTGGCGTCGAAGAGATTGACCTTGAACTTCAGCCCCTTGCGGTAAGCGGCAACGTAGGCATCGCCCATGTCGTCGATGGCCTTCTCGAAACGGGTTCGGTTGGCCTCGTTCCAGTCGCCCTCGTAGTTGAGGTTGAAGCTCAGATGGTGCAACCCGAGGCCCAGTAGATGCTCAAGTGATTCCCCAAGCCAGTCGACGTTGGCCGGGTCGATGACGGAAATCGTCTTCAGTGGTAAAGCGGCCGCCTGGACATTGCGGATTCCCGCCTCAACCAACTCGTGAGAACCCTTACCCCCGGTACGGATGCGGCAGGCATCGTGGGCGCGCGGTGAACCGTCGATGCTGACTCCGATATGAAAGTTGTTCTCTTTCATCCAGGGGGTGCGTTTGGCCGTGAGGAGAGCGCCGTTGCAAGTGACCACCATGGTCACCGGCTTCTCGTAGTGGGGCGTCTTCTCACGCACGTACGCGGTGATCTCCTGAATGAGCGGATAGCGCATCATCGGCTCGCCCCCGAAAAAGCCAACTTGCTTCAGCGGGATTCCGCCATCCACGATCATGTCGATGGCCGCGGTGGCGGTTTCCAGTGGCATAGCTCTAGTGAACTTCTCGCCGTTGTAGCAGTAAGTGCAGCGCAGATTGCAGGCGTGGTCGAGAAAGAGGGTCAGTCGCATCGCTTGCTCCGGGAGTTACTCAACGGGCTCGCCGATACCGCCAGAAAGCCAGTAGTCTTCTTCTTCCTGCACATCTTCCGGCTCCGGCTTGACGTCGAGCTCAGGGCTGTCGATGATGCCGTCCAATCCCCAGTCTTCCTCTTTGATGTCTGGTTGGTCAAGGACTTCCGGTTCTTCTTCTGGTGCTTCCAGGCCTCCGGCCAACTCGTAGTCCGGCTCGGAGTAGGTGTCCTTTTCCCATTCCAGATCTCCAGGAACCTCGAAGGTCTCTTCAGGCTGGCCGTACTGATCCGGGTCGAAAGGGGCCCCACCGGCCAGTTCGTAATCAGGTTCCTGGATGAGGTCGGGATTGTTGTGGATGTCGGCGGATACCTTGCCAGACAGTTCAAAGTTCTCCTCCGACTCTCGACCAACTCCACAGGCGCTGGCCAGGCCAGCCACGGGGAGAGCCATCAGGCCTCTGCCCAACAGGCGCAGGAAATCCCGGCGGTTGCGCCGGGCGTCTGCGTAAGTGGCGTAATCCGATTTCGGTTGCCCTTTACGTGGCTTTCGCTTGATATCGCTCATGGTTAGTAACCCTCCGGGATTTCCATATCGCCATCCAGCGGCCATTCTTCGACATCCGGTTCCTTCTTCACTTCCTGCTCTACGATGTCAGGTTCGAAGGGGGCTTCGCCGGGGAGGGGGGGGAAGTCCTCTTCCTGAATGTCGCCAGGGTTGTTGTCGGGTTGCTGGATGAGATCAGGAATGGGCTCGTCCCCGGCGAGGGGCGGGAAGTCCTCTTCCTTGATGTCCGGGGGTGGTGCGACGCCCCCGAGATCGAACTCTTCGATGTCAGGATCCGGATAGTCGATATCCTCCACTGCGACGCCGCCCAGAGAATATAGGTCCTCCTCAATAATGTCCGGATCTGGCTCCAACCAATCAGGTGGTTCCAGGTCGCCGGAGGTCTGCCAATGCTCCTCACGCCCTATCCCGCAGGCGTTGGCCAGGCCGGCAGCGGGTATGGCTAAGAGGCCTTTGCCGAGGATCTTCAGGAATTGGCGGCGCGCGCTCTTGGCATTGTCGTGCGTCGGGTAGCTGGATTCCCCTCGCGTCTTTCGTCTAGGCTTGCGGTCCATTGTCATCCCTTCATTCAAATAGGCACCGGGCCAACTGGGATGCAATGAGCATACCACATGTCGGACGCGAGGGCGATTTGCAGTTGGCCCGGTGCTGGCAGCGGGTATACGGGACGTGGTGCCACAGGTTCTCAAAACTCTGCAGCGGGAAAAATGATCCCGTATTGTGCTGGACTGCGCGCCCCGTTTACGAATGGTTGTCAGTGGACATGGTAGGGCAAAAGGGCTAGATTACTGCCGCACTACGGAGGATTCTCTATGGGTTTTGCCGGCAAGGCAGCAGTTGTGGTCATGGATGGTTTCGGTCTCTCCCCTCAGATTGAGTGGTCGATAGTGGCTGGTACATGGCAGCGCCTGAACGATGTGCAGCGGCAGGCCGTGCTTGCCAATGCGGGAGGAGACGAGGAACTGGCTCTGGCCACCCTGGCTCCCACGAGTCACGGGGTGGCGCGCATCCTCGCCCAGAAACATAAGCGGGATTGGGCTGATGAGTTTGCCCGAATCAGGGTTGCCCGAGAGCGGCTTGAGGAGTTGGCAGGAGAGTCACGGTTGGATGAGGTGTTCACGGCTCAGCGGCAGGAAGCAGCCCGGGAGGCCAACTACGCCCCCTGGGCCGCCCATACGCCTCTCATCTACCAACTGCGTCAGGAGAACGCCACCTGGATCACCAGGGCGGCGGGAGTATTCGCCGGTCACGCTGACCTTCGTCCCGAGATTATGGGTAATTCCGATACCGGCCATCAGCAGATGTTCAATCTGGCTGTCGCTCGCCAGATTCCCGCTTTCCTTTCAGATATGATCGCCTCCGGGGAGTTCTTTGAGCTGGAAGAGTTGAACGCCGATCTGCTTCGCGCCAGGGACGGTGCGACTGTGGTCTTCAAGACGCTCTTGTCGGGGGAGCACGGAGACGACGGCTTCGTGCACAGCGCCTGGCCCCACCTTGAGGCATTTCTGAAACTCTATTTTGAGGTTCTGAAGTTGCCGGCGCAGCGCCTGCAGATAGAAGCGGTCCTCGACGGACGCGATTCTCCTGGCTATTCCTCCATGCGGTATGAAGAGCGCAACGGAGAATTCCGCTTCGGCTTCCTGCGCAAACTCAAGCGACTGCTCATGAAATATGATGCGCAAAACAGCCTTCGTTGGATTATCGGCCGCCAGTTCATGGACCGAGACTACAAGGGTAACATGATTCGCAAAGAGTACGAGATGCTCACCAAGTGTGAGGGTCGGTTCAGCAACTGCATAGACGATGCCTTTGCGAGGGTTGAAGAGGACCATGCAGCCGGCTTCACCGATCCCCAGGTCGAGCCAATCGTCATTGGCCATCCTGTTCCAGTTGGCCAGAATACAATCTTCTTCAACGGCATCTTCCGCGCTGATCGCCAAGAGCCGATTACCGCAGCACTCATGGGATTGGGGGATTTTGTCCGGCAGCAGGCGGAGCAGAAGAAGCGCCTCGACACATGGGACGGATTCACCTGGTTCGAACGGTCTGAGGGACTCACCATGTGGTCGATGATTGACTACCACGATGCCTTTGCCGAGGCAGGGTGCAAGTCTCTCTACCGCGACCACCCGCATCCTCACAACGTGCTACATCTCCTCAACGAGGCAGGCCGCGGCTTTCGCTTCCTCTTCCTGACAGAGGGGGTCAAGGAGAAGCACATGGGGCTCTTCTCAAGGGGCCGCCGCTCGACTCCACTGGCACCGGCGGAGACCCAACATATTTTGCCCACCTTCGGCAAAGAAGAGGGCATTAACTCCGACAATGACCTCTGGAAGGTCCCGCAGATGAGACACCCCGAGATCGGTGGCGAATTGGCCATGCAACTGAAGGCCGGAGTCTACGATCTAGTGGCCGCCAACTTCCCCGGCCCCGACATGCTGGGTCATCTCATCGAGGACCACTTTGAGGCTTGTGTGGACAGCCTGAAGTCCCTCGACAAGGCGCTCAAGCCGGTAGTGGTGGCAGCCCGGAATAATGGCTATACGCTATTGCTGACGGCAGATCACGGCAACGTTGAGCACTTCGGACCCGATCACGGTAACAATGATGTGCTTTTGAGTGTGCTATTGCCCGACGGTTGTGACCTCACCACCCAATCGCCGCCGGACAGCGAAGCCAGACTATTCGACATCGCCCGTACAGTGCTGGTGGTGCTGGGAACCAGTCCCGAGGAACTCAATTGCCCCGCCTTCGACGAGGCTCTAGTGGATAGCGATGAGCGGCTGGTGGGTGTGTCGTTGGTGAGGCGTTAGAGGCGGCTTCGGGCCTCAGGCCGCGGCAAAGTAACACGGCAAAGGAGCACGGCGAAGGAATAGAATGGCAACGGCAAAAGGCGTGCGTTTGGTCTCTTACTCGGTTTCGTTTTCGATGTACATGGGGCTAACCTCGACATTGCAGTCACTGCCGTCTATCTTACCGGTACCACGAATTTCAAAAGTTGAGCGGAGACCATCACAATCGAGGTCGCCAAGGGCGGACGCGGTGAATTCAGATTCGTTTTCTGCTATCACGCGAGAGTGGAACTGATAGGCGTAGCGGTGCTTGTCGGTGGGTTGGAAGCGGAGTGCAGCCCACGTCTCGCCGGCGAATCGTGCCGGGTCGGAATCGCAGGCATCGTCGCCATTTGCATCGGGACCGCCGAATGCTGCGCAACAACCTTCAGCCGGGGTCAGACTTGTATTGGCTGGAAATTGATTGGGAAGTGCGTTCCCGTCCTGGTCGAATTGGGGGGTGCAGAAGTGCGCTGCCGCACCTCGATGGATCAATCCCAAATTGAGAGTCGCCTCCGCAGTCTTGGACTTTTTCACATACTTCAAGAAAGCGGGGATTGCCACCGCGGCGAGGATACCGATGAGAGGCGTCGCCCCCCAGAGGTCCATGGTTAATTCCATGCGCATGCGGTTGCCTTCCCGTTTCGGTCCCAGCCGTTCAAAGAGCATGTCATAGTAAGCATCGGCAACGATAACCAAGGTGCCTTCGCCAACCGGCAATGTTTCCAGTTGGGCCTTCTGCTTGTCCAGTACCGTCCGTCCCTGTACGCGCCCCAGGGTAACGAGGGCGTCGATGTTATCGAGAACTTCGACCTTGGCTTCGATTTCCACTGCGATGCCTTTCGTGGTGAGTTGAATCAGGCCCTTGTCAGGACGCTGGAAGGGGACATCGGAGGGCCAGGCAGCGGCAACGATAGGATGCTCGAAATTGATGGCGACGGCCAACCACGCTTCCCGATCTTCTGCCAACATGTCGGCAAATACCTTGAGGCGTTCGGGCTTAGGCGCAGTGCGCTCGTTGACCATTTGGAGGTAGGTTTCCAGATTCACGGCGGCGGCGATGTAGATCCCAATTCCGTAGTCAGGGATATGGAACATCTTAATCTGGGGGTCGGGGATGAGATTCAGGAGGCGATAGCCACTAACTTCTTCCCCCAACATCTTCTCAGAAAACTGAATCTCCGCTTTGACCAGTACACCTGAGTCGCCGGTTGGGCCAACGAACGCGACTGCTGACCCAACACCTCGTACCGTCAGGCCGAGTTTCTCCAAGTGGTAGGCGCTCAGGGTTTCCCGGAGGGCCTTCATCTTGTCATCGGGGAGGACTAAGAGCCCGCCCCCCATAGTCTCCATGATTATCGAGTCAAGGGTGGCCACGTCGCCCGCGGCTACAATCACGGGAGAGTCCGGAATGAACTTCTCCACTGCTGTCAGGGTACCTGCGAGGTCAAATGTTGGAGCCGCCTCTGCCACCTTGTCGGAAGGTACCTCCCGAGGTTTTGCCTCCGGTTCCGCTGCTGCCGGGTCTTCTGCCGCGGGGTCGGTTGCTTCGTTGGGCTCTGCTGGGGCCGTTGCTGCGGGCTCCTCTGCGGGTGGCTTCTCATGCTTTGCTGCCGGGTCCTCCTTTGCGGTTTCCTTTGCTTCAGAAGATTCGGGGGCCGGATTCTCTTTCTTCTCTTCGCCTTTTTGGGCGCATGCAGCCAGAAAGACAACGGCAAAGAGTGCCACGGTCCACAACAGTGTTCGTCTCATGCTTCCCTCCAGAGGTTCGCTGTCGAATGGGCCCATCTTAGCCCTTCTTCTGCTTCAAGGAAATGGTCAATGAGAATTCGGCCACAGGTTCATCCCCCAATTTATCGGGAACTGTGGCTACTACCCGCACGGCAGCTTCTTCTCGTTGACCCGAATCGATGGCTCGTTGCACGAGCTCGTTGAGCATCGGTCCCTCTTCACAGGTGAAGACGACGTCCCCTTCGGCCCGTTTCAAGAAGTTCGCCTGGAAGTCCTTGAAGACGAAGTTCACCGGGGCTCCACTTTGGTGAATCCGCTGCATAGCAATGGCACCGCCCGCACAGTCTGCGCCAATGCAAAGCGCGCCGAAATACATGGAGCGCAGATGGTTGCGGGCGCGGCGCCGGAGCGGAAAGCGGATGACGCAGCGCTCGTCGCTGAGTTCCACAACGGTAGGCCGGAGGTAGGCGATCAAGGGGATCTTGAGGAGCCCGAATATGCGCAGGTAGGCGGTCTGTTTCATCTGGTGCAGCGTGGTCGTGATGGTCACTGAGTTTCCTCCTCATGATGGAGATGGTCGTGGATAGTTCTCGCCATCGTAGTGGAAATGCCCTTGACCTGGGTCAGTTGGCCGACGGTGGCCTCCTTGACTCCCTTGAGACTGCCAAAGTAGCGTACCAACTCCAGGCGTCGATGCTTGCCGATGCCGGGAATCTCCAACAAGGGCGAGTTCATTACTCGTTTCTGGCGTTTCTTGCGATGGAATTCGATGCCGAAGCGGTGGGCTTCATCTCTCAGCGACTGGAAGAAGAGCAGGAGGCGGGAATCGGGTGGAATGGGGACCGCCTCTTTGCTGTAAGGAAGATAGATGCGGTCGTGTGGCAGGCCTTGAGCTGGCCTCGCCTTGGCGATGGCCGCGGGAAAGAGGTTGCTCTCAGTATCAGGAATGAGTGGCAGGATGCGTGCTAGATGGGCACGGCCGCCGTCCACCAGGAGGAGGCGCGGTTCGGTGGTATCCGAGAGTTGTTTCACACGGCGGCGAACCACCTCTGCCATCATCTCGAAGTCACTCTCTGCCCGGCCCCGAATGTGAAAGGAGCGATACTCTGCCTTGGCCAGGACTCCATCCCGGGCCACGCTCACGGCCCCTACGGCATCGCTACCCTGGAAGGAGGAGATATCGATACACTCTACGACCTCAACCGGTTCCGGGAGGTCGAGTACTGTGGCGAGGGTATCGAGGAGTTCATATCGCGACTCCGTCGCCTTGCTCTTCTGCTCGTAGATTTGGACGGCATTGGTGCGGGCAATTTCCAGCAGCGCTTTCTTCTGGCCTCGCTGGGGATGGGCCAGCTTGACCCTCTTGTCATGTTCCTCACTCAGCAGTTGCTCAGCAGTTGCCATACTCGACTCGGAGAATTCCCCGAGCACCAACCCGGGTGGCGGGCGCTTTTCGTAGTATTGAAAGACCAGGGATTCGAGGTCGCATGTTTCTCGAGAGATGAACCCCTCATTGAAGTCTGCGTCATACCCTAGAACTGAGCTCTCCCGCACGTGCAGGACATAAATGGCGCCGCCCAACGCGCCGTGGTGGATGGCGAAAACGTCAGCGTCGAGTGGCATTGGCACGTTGACATGTTGTCTACTCCAGATTGACTGTAATGCGAAGAGCAGATCCCGGTAGCGGGCCGCATCCTCAAAACGCTCCTCCCCCGCAGCCTGTGCCATCATCTCTTCCACCAGTTTGACGGCATCTTTCTGCCGCTTCCCCAGGAGCTCGGCGGCCTGCATGATCCGCTCCCGGTAGTCCCTGTTCTCTTCGGGGTAGACACATGGTGCTGAACACCAGCCCATCTGGTGCATCACGCAGGGTCTGACCCGTTGCTTGAGCTTGCGGTCGGAGCAGGTTCGGAGGCGATAGGCACGGGAGAGCAGCCGAACGTATTCGCGCAATACCGAAGCGGAGGGGAAGGGTCCGTAGTACTTTCCGCCATCTTGTTGGCGGCGACGCACCAACTCGAAGCGAGGAAAGGGGGCCGTCGCATCAATGCGAACCTGGAGGAAGTTCTTATCGTCCCGGAGCAGGACGTTGTACTTCGGCTTCAACTTCTTGATTAGTTGCCGCTCCAGCAGCAGTGCCTCTTTCTCGGACTCGGTAAGGATGTACTCGATGTCCCGAATCTCGCGCACCAGGCGGGGCACCATCGCCCTGGAATCCTGGAGACGAAGATACTGATTGATGCGAGCGCGAAGTTTCAGGGCCTTGCCAATGTAGAGCACTCGGTCGTGCTCCCCGCGCATGATGTAGACCCCGGTCTTATCTGGTGCGTGGTTGGCCTGTTGCGCCATCTCTAGAGATACCCCCACCGCCGGCGCAGCCCCCATTCGGTCAGGAGCAGGAGCGCGAAGGCAAAGAAGAAAATGGGGGATAACCAAAGGGTTTCAAGGACGGGCTTTCGCAGGATCCTGTGATTAGGCTCCAGGTTGACTGCGTAGCGGGTGTCAATGTCGAGGTGGTGGAAACGGTGCTCAAGGAGCGGTGCAACCCGTTTCGCCAGCAACTGCTGTTCGCTCAAACCCTTACGCTCGACAACGATCACATCCCGTCCGGTGTACTCGTGCCGCTCGGCATCGACGCTGGCGTTGACCGTCCAAGCTCCGGGCCTTGCCGGAGGCAGTGTGAGGCGCGCACAGCGGCTGTTTTCCAGCGCAGTTTCCTGGGTCATGCGAAAAGACTGCTGTCGCCCGTCGGCATCAAGCCACTCAGCTTCGAGGTGTGCCACGCTCCCCGGTTCTGCATTGCCGCGAATGCAGACATCCACCGGGATTTCAGTCCCCTCCACTATCTTCTCTGGTTCCGGAATGAAGCTCACCTCGGTTCGTCGGGGGTCCTGGGTCAACCAGCCAAGTGCATTGATGAGGAGTTGGCGATAGACGGTGGGAGCTCCCTCGTCCAGAGAAGCCGGGAAGGCCCATCGCCAGAGGGCATCACTGGCGATAGTGAGGGTACGGCCACTGCCGTAGTTGCCGGTAACTAGAAGGGGCCAGCGGAGGTCGTCCGCCTCAGCCCAGGCGAGTACCTGCCCGCCTCTTTCAGGCTCACCGACAGGATTGAGTCCATCCAGTGGTGGCATACCGGCAAGGGGGAAAGGCTCGCTGCCGTCGGCACCACTTTGCTGCATTACCGGATGGGCGAGTCCGTCTGGAGCGATGCGAGCCTTGAAAGGACCTTCGAGGTACGGTGGTTCGGCTTCCGCAGCGGGGTCAAGGAGGACCGGAAGCAGCTCTGCCGCAACCGTCTCGTGGACCTTGCCCGCCCGAAATGCCTGGTCCCCGCCGATGAAGAGTACGGCCCCGCCTTCTTCCACAAACTGGCGCAAGTGATTCAGGTGGGTCTCCTCGAGCAAAAAGTAAGTGCCGAGGGGGAAGTTGTGGACGATCACCAGATCGAAGTTCCCGATCTCCTTGATGAAGAGTTCCTCCGTGGGGAAGGGGATCAGGGCTAATTCCTCGCGTGAATGGGGAGCGAAATCCTCGGATTGGACCAGCAGGTAGAAAGAGATGAGCTCCAGTCCAGGAAGGGAGGTGAGAAAGTCGCGTAGGAAACGAACGTCCCATGAGGGATGCCCGGCAATATGGAGAATCCGTAGGGAATCCCGCACCACCAGTAGCGAGAAGAGTCCGGAGTTGTTGGCTCGGTCGTCATCCTGCGGAAACCCTCTGAGAGCGATGGAGTAGGCGGCCGCTCCTAAGGAATCCGGGACCAACTCCACGGCGACATCGTGACGCCCCTGTTTTAGCTCGATTGAGGTGCGGGAGAGCTCTTTGGCCCCTTCAGGCGTGAGACGTGAAATGACCACCTCTCCCCGCTGCGGTGCGGCGTTGTTGGAGAGCGTTACCCGTACAGCCGAGCGACTCTTGTAGAAAGCAAGGGGTGGTGGAGAGACGCCGGCAACCCGGACATCACGGGTTTGCTCAATAGCGGGCACTGGGATTGCACTCAGAGGTGGCAGCATGGCCTCCTGCTCACCCTTGCTGAGAACTTCTACCTGGCGCTGGGTAAAGAAATCTGGCAGGGCCACAGAGAGCGGCACGTAGTGGAGCAGCGAGGGTTGCAGCAAAATGACACCCAGGGTTGCCAGTGCCAATGCTCGCAGCGCCAGAAGCGTCGAACCTCGCCAACGGCCTGCGGTGCGAATGGAGACGTAGCCATAGTAGCAGATGAAGCCCAGGACACCTGTGGCGATCAGTAGTGCAGTAGGAGATAGGGGGTCGATGGCAAATACCAGATTGACGACATCTTCACTCACTTCTCGTCCCCCGGAAGCTGCCAGTTGCGCTTAGATTTCAAGTAGTCCAGATGGACTTTGTCATCCTTGTAGTCGAGGCAGAGGGTGTAGGCTACTACGTTGACGAGAAAGCGAACTGCGTCCTCTCGCTGGCGTTCCCCTCCTGGCACCATTTCGAAGCGATAAGCCCCGTCAGCAGTGCGCTCGGCTGCCGAAAGCATGTCGTTGAAACTGACTATCAGGGCGTAGCGTCCATCCACCATGACCCCATAAACATCATCGACCAGACGGAGTCGCCCGGAGGCGTAGTCGAGACGATAGAAGGAGCGATAGAGAACGCTGGCCCGGGAGACACGTTCAAGTCGTCCGCCAGGAATGGTCGTGGCGACGAACCGGTCGAGGCTTGTTCTGAAATCTTCCAATTCTGCTGCCCCCCCTTGCCAGTCGACGAAGAGGGTCCCGCCGAGTCGCAGCCATGTGGCCAGGGCGGTGCCTGCTTCCAATTCGAGGGTAGGGAGCGGGCCAGCAGTTGGCAGCAGCATCAGTGGATGGTCGAAGTGGTCGGCACCGCTTACGTCTACCGGCCGCGCTCGAAGGGTTGTGGCGATGCTGGTTCGCTGAGCGACTTCGGCGGCGAGCGCCTCCAGCGCGCGCAGACGTGGCCCGATGCTACTGCCGGGCAGTTGTAGTTGAGCAAGGGAGACGCTGGAGCCCCCCGCCCGTAGCGTTGGTGTGACTGAGAGACCTATTGTGAGAGTCAAGAGTGCCGTCAGCCAGCGCACGGTCAATTCACCCAGATAAGCAGATTGTAGGGGATATTCCCCGAGGAATCGGTACCCTCAACCAAGACGTTATACTCGCCGGTGGCAGGCAGGGTGGCTTCAACGTAGGGCGTCTCTGCGGCGCTGTAGGAAGTGGCCAGTGCGGAGATACCGGTTTCGTCCAGCAATGTCAGCTTCAGGTCGCCCGCCCACTGGTCAAAGACGACGCCAACGAAAACTACGTCCTGGGAATAACCAGGGAAATGGAACCAGTCAGCGTCCAGGCCACAGGAGGTGAGCCAGGTTGTTGTGGTGTTCAGGATCTTGGCACCTGCGGCAACCTGGTTGTTACTCTCGAAGCGGTCATCCTGACAGGGGCCTGGCGGAGGTGTCACAGCAACCTCCAAGTCATAGCTGAGTGCAGTCGTCCCGTTGTTTGCTACTCTGAAACGGTAATCGCCGGCACCGGGAATAGCGCAGGAGAATCCGGTGCCGCCCCCTTGGGACTGGCCATCGCAAAGCGTTGTCCCCCCCGGTTCTTCCAAATGGAGCTGCAGGCCATTGCCGGGGGTCACCGTGACCGCCAGCGTCTCGTTACCGTTGAGGCCAATGGCAAACCAATCTTCTTTGCCGGGGCAGGCAGCCAATTGCTTATAGGCTGAAGGCGGTACCATTACCGCTTCGTCGGCATACTGATTGGGGGCGAAGGTGTCCTCCTGGCAGGAGTCCACCTGTTTCTCGAAATCCACAGAGAGATGGTAGGAGTTGGTGGCCCCCTGGAACCCCACTACTTTCAGATAGTGAGTGCCACCCGAGCTAATGTTGGCTTCGACCTTCTCTTCCTCGCTGCTTGTCAAAGCCGCATCAATCACCGATTCGCCATCGCTGCCCAGCAAATAGAGGTCGAGGTCGCCAACGCTTGCGGCATGGGTGATTGTCGCGCCGAGGAAGGTGCTTCCAGGTACCTCGATGCGATAGAAATCTACATCGCCGGCGCAAATGGAGAGGTCTTCGAAGAGGCCTTCACCAATGAGTTCAGCGGCGGGCGCTGTTTCGTTGGGCTCCAGTGAGTCATCGTCGCACTCACCGGTTTCGTTGGCGACGGTCAAATCGTAAGTCACGGGACCCTCGTTGTCCGACCAGAGCGCGACAAGCAACACGCCGCCCGACAACTTTTCGCCAGGAACTGAAATGGATTTGCTGCCCGATTGCAGGCCATCGACCGGATTGCCCATACCATCCTGTGCCTGCCAGACAAGTGCGTCGCCATTGCCAAAGGCCTGAATTGTCACGTTCATGCCGGAGCCACTGGTGACGAAACCGAAGTAGTCGGTATCCCCGCCGCAGATTCGCAAATTGGAATAGGCTCCAGCGTCCATGAGGAAGTGGGCGTCGGAGAAGGTGTCATTGGGTTCATAGTTGTCTTCGAGGCACTCCTGGTCGGCTCCGGGCGGATAGACTGCAGTGGTGTAATGGCCTTCCTTGGGGACTCGGACCTCATGGTCACAGGTGGAACCGCCAAAGTCGTCATTGTCGGCAATTACCAGGTAGTAATCGAGCAACTTCCCCTGCCCGCCGCTAATCAAGGGGAGACTGCCTCCGAAGTTGCTGCCATCAGATGACTCGAGGGCAACCGTGAAGTAGGTCTCCTCGTCGGCCCCGGGGGTGGTGGACCAGCGGACCTCAGCCCTCTGCACGGCTGAGTCGATTTCAAGTACTTCTACTTCGATCAGGTATCCGGTTGCCCCGGGCGCGGGGTGCTGATCTTCCAGAATGTCATGCTCCACCACAGGAGGTGAACCGGGGCATCCGGCGTAATCGGGGTTGGTAATCACAATGGCGACGTCATAGGTGATCTGGTAGAGCTGGTCCTCCTGGCCGGGTCGGGATGGGTCGGGTGCATATCCGGTGGCTTGGAAGCGTACGTACCAGAAGAGCTTCAGTGAGATCTGCTCTTCCGTGGGTCGCCAGAAGAAGTAGGCCGATTTCTTGTCGCTCTGCTCGATGTATGCGCCCTCCGGTCCGTCGCCAATGATGATATCTACCTGAGTAGCGGAGTCGTCTTTGACCTGGACCCCGAACTCAATTGTGTTTTCCTCTGCCAAATCCAAAACATAGCCGGGTGGGTTCAGGAATTGGGCCGCGGCCTGGGGCATGACGGTAACTGTAACCACCTCGCTATCCCAGAGTCCATCACCATCCAGGACGAAAAACTCCACTGCGTGGGCCTTGCCTCCAGCCTCGGAATCGGTAACTTCAGGAATCCAGGTAAAGAGCGCACTCTGTCCGTCATCCAAGGCGATGAATTGAGCTCCGGACGGTCGGCCCGCAATCTTGAAGGTCAAGTCGCCGCCATCCGGGTCGGTGGCTGAGACTACCAACGAGAGCTTCTCACCAACCAGCACGTAAGGATCTTTGATGGGGTCGAGGCGTGGCGCAGTGCCGTCCTCGCCCAAGCCACCGCATCCGGCGAGCAGCACCAGCAGCAATGTCCAAATCGTTCGTTCCACAGTCCAATCCTCGCTCGTCCGCGCAGTGTACCAGCAGTGCTATGGAACTGCAACGAGCGCCTGCGGGTGCGAGGCAACTGCGCAGTGACCTTGCATTTTGTCGAACGTTGTTGGAAGCTTCCTCGCCATGAGGCGACGGGCCAGAAAATCGGGGTGGGTGGCAAGCGGCCTGGTCGCTGTCTTGTTGGGAATTGTTCAGTGGAATGTGCGACCTCCCATGCTGTTGGCGGAGCGTTTCGTTCCTGGCTCTGGCTGGGTCGAAATCGCGTTGCTGGCCATCTACGCGGGCTGGCTCTACGGTCGAATGACCGACCCTGTTCGGCAACCGGTTGCCCGCCGCTGGGCGTGGCGACTCTTTTCGGTCGTGTTCTACGGTCAGTTGGTGGTGGGCCTGTTGGGCGTAGAGCGCTGCCTCATGACCGGCAAATTGCACTTCCCGATTCCAGCGCTTATTGCTGTGGGCCCGCTCTATCGAGGGAGCGGGTATTTCATGCTAGGGCTCTTCCTCATGACGGTGTTGTTGGTGGGTCCGGCCTGGTGCAGCCACCTCTGCTATCTCGGTTCACTGGATGATTATCTTGCCACGCGCCGCCGCCCTGCGCGATTGGCCCGCTGGGTTCCCTGGGCGAGGCTTGGCTGGGCGGTGGTTGTGTTGGCTGGAGCATGGTGGCTGGGGCGACAGGGGTTTCCCGTGGTATACGCGATTGTCGGGGCGGCAACCCTGGGCATTGTCGGCGTAGCTATAATGGTAGCTGTTTCACGTCCCCTCGGACTCATGTTCCATTGCACTCTCTTCTGCCCGATCCATGTGCTGGCAACCATTTTGGGGCGGATCAACCCCTTCAGGCTGGAGGTGGGGGACGGTTGTACCCGGTGCGGAATCTGTACCCTGCATTGCCGCTACGACGCGCTTCAGCCCCACCATCTGGAGCGGTGCAAAGTCGGCTTGTCATGTACCCTTTGCGGGGATTGTCTTTCGAGCTGCCGTGATGGACACCTGGCATACAGATTCCCCGGGATGGGCCCGATCCGGTCACGTGAGTTGTTTCTCCTGCTGGTCGTCGTCTTGCATGGTGTCTTCCTGGGGCTGGCTCGAATATAGCGCAGCACCTCCCGTGAAGGTGGTGCCGCCCCTTCGGACCAACATCGTCGCCACCAACGGAAAAAAACAGCCCTTTCTTCGTGAAAGGGTTCACAGCGCCGTGGGCCGCAAACCCGCATGGCATCTGGCCTTCGCATTTTCCTGTTGACGGAAGGGTGCGGGTGGGTATTATGGCGATGTTGCGGTATGGTGATATTCGGAGGTTGCAATATGGGGCATGCACTAGAGATCATTTCTGAGCCGGAAAGAGCCGAGCGATTGGCCGAGGTGCTTAAGGCACTCGCTCATCCGTTACGCCTGCGGCTGGTGGCGGCACTCTGTCAGGAGGAGCGTAATGTGCAGGACCTTTGCGGTCTGCTTGAGGCCCGCCAGGCGCTGGTCTCACAGCACCTCTCAGTGCTGCGCATGGTGGGGTTGGTCGCAGCAGACCGCTCGGGAGGCACCGCCACATACAGCATTAAGGAACCCAATCTACGCAATCTGGTGCGCTGTCTGACAGGTTGTCAGGGAAGGTAAAGGGGGATGGGGATGAACCGGAGACAATTCATCAAGATCACCGGTGGTGCAGGGGCGGCCGCAGTAGCGGCCAGCGGCCTTTCAACGAAATGGTGGGGTCTCGACGGCGATGCCATTGCCAACCCGGGAACCGACGGTGACCGGGTGGTTGCCACCTTCTGTGAACTCTGCTTCTGGAAGTGCGGGGTTCTAGCGCACGTGAAGGATGGACAGGTTACCAAGATCACTGGTAATCCGGACCATCCGCTCTCACGTGGTCGACTCTGCCCAAGGGGTGCAGGAGGCACCGGTTTGCTCTACGACCCCGACCGCTTGAAGACTCCTCTCATTCGCACCGAGCAGAGGGGGGAGCAGGTATTTCGCGAAGCGAGTTGGGAGGAAGCACTCGATTTGGTGGGCGACAGGATGGTGGGCATCCGTGAGAAATATGGGCCCGAGGCCTTTGCCCTCTTCTTGCATGGTTTTGGTGGGAGTTGGTTCAAGCACCTCTTCAAGTCTTATGGCTCTCCCAACATGTCGGCACCGTCCTACGCCCAATGCCGAGGCCCCCGAGAAGTCGGGTTTCATTTGACCTTCGGGTCGACCATTGGCTCACCGGAGATTGTCGACCTCGAGAACTCCCGATGCATCACTCTCATCGGTGCCCACCTAGGTGAGAATATGCACAACACCCAGGTGCAGGAGTTCGCCGATGCCGTGAGTCGTGGCGCCGGTCTGGTTGTGGTGGATCCCCGATACTCGGTGGCCGCATCCAAGGCGAAGTACTGGTTGCCCATCAAGCCGGGTACCGATTTGGCACTGCTCCTCGCCTGGATGCACGTAATCGTCACCGAAAATCTCTACGACAAGGACTATGTCGAGAAGCATGGCATGGGCTTCGACGAGTTGAAGAAGCACCTGGCTGACAAGACCCCCGAATGGGCTTACACGCATACCACGTTGCGGCCGGAACTGATTAGGGAATCAGCTCGTTTCATCGCCGCCTTCAAACCCGGTTCGGTCATCTACCCAGGGCGTCGCACCACCTGGTACGGCGATGACGCTCAGCGTGAGCGGGCCAAAGCGATGCTCAATGGTTTGCTGGGAAGTTGGGGTCGCCGAGGCGGTTTCTATGTCCCCAACAAGCTCGACGTCCCCAAATACCCGTACACGAAGTACCCCGGCGTGGCGAAACCGCCGGCGGATATGCCCCGGGATTCAAGCTACCCTCTGGCCGACGAGATCCTCGCTTCCGGAGTCTGCGATGCCACCGTGCCGGGCACCTCCGAATATGACATCAAAGCGTGGCTGGTATACGGCACGAATCTGGTCAAATCGTTGCCTGGTCAGGACAATGTGATCAAGGCCATTCAGGCTCTGGATTTCATCGTTTCAGTGGATGTCCTGCCGGCCGAAATCTGCGGCTGGTCAGACGTCGTATTGCCGGAAGCAACCTACCTTGAACGGTGCGACGATGTCCACACCCCCAAATACAAAGTCCCCTACCTGGCGGTGCGGCAGGAAGTAGTGCCACCCATGTATGACTCAAAACCGGGGTGGTGGATTGCCAAGGAGCTGGGCCATCGCGTTGGATTGACCGACTATTTTCCCTGGCAGGACTCTCTGGAGTACGCAATGGAGAGGGTCAAGGCGGCCGGGTTCGAATGTGATTCAGTACAGGCCACCGGAGTTGCCCTGGGCAAGCCCGGGCCAATCTGCGAAGAAGACGGTCTGGCACTGGAGTTCGGCACTGAGTCGGGCAAGATCGAGTTCCATTCGAAGAAGCTCGCTGAGGCCGGATTCGATCCCATACCTGAGTTTGTTGCCCCGGAAGAGCCACCGCCGGGGATGTTCCGTCTCCTCTTCGGGCGCGCCCCGACTCACTCCTTTGGCCGCACAGTGAACAACCGCTTGCTGGCTGACTGCTATCCCGAAAATGAAGTCTGGCTCAACGACGAGTTGGCCGAGGAAATGGGGTTCAAAACGGGCGACAGAGTGGTTCTGACGAACCAGGATGAGGCGACGGCGGGGCCGGTCAAGGTACGGCCCACCAGACGCATCCGCAAGGACTGTATCTATATGGTCCACGGCTGGGGTACCAAACAGAAGCAGCTTTCCTACGCGTATGGCAAAGGGGCCAGTGATAGTGACCTGGTGACCCGCTACAAAACAGATCCGATTATGGGCGGGACGGGCATGAACGTGAACTTCGTGCGGTTGGAGAGGGCATAATCATGGCTGGAAAGAAGAGACTGGTGATGACTGTTGATACTCGACGCTGCGTCGGTTGCAGTGCCTGCGTGGTGGCGTGCAAGACTGAGAATGGAGTCCCCCTGGGCTGTACTCGGGACTGGATCGTGGAAGAGACGACGGGGCGGATTCCCAATCTCTCCATGGAACTTCGGTCGACCCGGTGCAATCACTGCGACAATCCCGGATGCGTCGCCGCTTGCCCCACCGGGGCCAGCCATGTCAACGAAGGTGGAGCCATCCTCGTAACCCACCACAAGTGCAGCGGCTGCAAGGCCTGCATGGCCGCTTGCCCCTACGATGCCCGCTATGTTCATCCAGAAGGTTACGTCGATAAGTGCACCTTCTGTTTGCATCGAACCTCGGAAGGTGGGCTCCCCGCATGCGTGGGGGTCTGCCCCACCAAGGCGCTCTCCTTCGGTGACCTCAACGACCCTGGCAGTGACGTTTCCCGGAGCCTCAAGGAGCGCCGGCACAAGGTGCTCCATCCAGAGACTGGCATGGATCCCAACCTCTATTTTCTGGTGTAGGGGAGGTGTACAAGATGACTGGAACCGAACTATTCATGGTCCGCAGCAATCCTGGGGTGGACCCCTTTGTCGCAGTCTGGCAATGGGAGATTCCCCTCTACCTCTTCCTCGGGGGTCTGGTCGGGGGCATTATGCTCATCAGCTCAGTCACCGAGTTGGCCTGGCCCCGCCGCTGGGAGAGACGTTTCTCATTCTGGGGTTCGCTGCTGGGCATTGTCTTCCTGAGTGCTGGAATGCTCGCTCTCTTCCTCGATCTTGCCCACCGCTGGTATTCCTTTCGCTTCTATCTGACGTTCCAACCCACCTCACCCATGTCCTGGGGAGCGTGGATCCTGCTGCTGGCGTACCCTGTTCTGATCTTGCGTGCCGCCGGCTCCATGAGTGACGAGTTTCGTGCTGCTTTGAACGGCAAGGTACCCCTCCTCGGATTCGTTGACTGGCTTCGCAGCGTGGCCGCAAGACACTGGCGCACCCTGCAGATTATGGGTGTGGCAGTGGGGATTGGTCTGGGGACCTATACGGGTATCCTCCTGCAGACACTGGTGGCCCGTCCATTTTGGAGCACGGGGCTCCTCGGGCCCCTCTTTCTCTCCTCCGGGGTGGCGGGTGCTGCGGCTCTCTTCCTGCTCCTGCGGCCCGCGGCTGGAAGTCGACCGGTGTTGGTGCGTTGGGTAATGGGAGCGCTCCTGTTTGAAGCGACCCTCATGACCCTCTTTTTCATCGAGAAGTCTGGCGGATTGGCCGTCGACAGGGCCGCCGCCCTGCTCGTTCTGGCCGGTCCTTACACGGGTAGTTTCATCAGCCTCGAGGTCTTCGCAGGCATACTCGTGCCGTTGCTGATGATGGGCTACGCGTTGCGCAAGAATCTCTCGCCGGGGCGGCTCGCCCCCACACTCGTTCTTATCGGTGGAATCTCGCTGCGCTTCCTGATGGTCTCGGTGGGGCAGCTCTCTAATTTCAATCTCTAGCAGGGGACCATTATGAACGCTAAGAACGTATCGACTTCTGCCCCCCCGGCCCTTGAAAACGACGGCGTGGCAGGCAAACTGTGGAACCCCTATCTGGGCGGCGTCGCGTTGGGCCTTGTCCTGCTTGCGTCCTTCCTGGTCCTCGGCCACGGCATCGGTGCCTCCGGGGCGGCATCACGATTGGGGGCCACGGCGCTAAATGCGGTGGCACCTGAGCACGTGGCTGAGAGCACTTACTTCTCCAAGTACACCGAGGGCGGTGCGTCCCCGCTCAGCAACTGGCTGGTTTTTGGCGTGGTGGGGATCTTCCTGGGTGGCGCGGTTGCCAGCATGACGGGCGGTCGGCAGAAGTCGGGTATCGTGCGCGGTCCACGCATCTCGGTGGGGGCACGTCTGGCCCTGGCGCTTACGGGCGGGATTGTCATGGGATTTGCGGCCCGCCTGGCCCGTGGCTGCACATCGGGACAAGCGCTCTCGGGCGGAGCCCTCTTCTCAGTAGGTAGCTGGATCTTCATGTTGAGTGTTTTCGCAGGCGGCTACGCCTTGGCCCTGGTGGTAAGGAGGCAGTGGCAATGAACCTCTTCCCAATCTTCGTAGATGGCTCATTTCCCGCGGCGCTGCAGTTCATTCCCGCGGTAATCATCGGCTTCTTCTTCGGCTTCGTTCTGGAGCGCTCGGGATTTGGCAATGCCCGTATTCTGGCCGCCCAGTTCTACCTTCACAACATGCGGGTCTTCAAGGTGATGTTCGGGGCCATTGTCACCGCCGCCGTCGGCCTGGCAATAACCAGCGCCACCGGGTTACTTGACATGTCGGCGCTCTTCGTACCCGAAACCTTCGCCTGGCCCCACCTCGTTGGCGGGCTGCTCCTGGGCTGCGGTTTTATCGTTTCCGGATATTGTCCCGGCACCGCCATAGTTGCCGCAGCTTCCGCCAAATGGGATGCCGTGGTGACGCTCCTTGGTGTCGTTGTCGGGTCCCTTGTCTTTGGCGAGATGTACAGCCTTATTGGTGACTTCCATGTCTCCTCCGCAATGAGTGTTTTCACTGTTTCTGACTGGCTCGGTGTTGGCATGCCGTTGCTCGTGGCCGCCCTGGCATTGATGGCCGTTGGGGCTTTCTTCGGTGCCGAATTCGTCGAGAAACTGTTCGCTACTCGGAGCAAGAAGGTGAAGGAAGCGAGCATGAACCTTGCGGGCAAGCAAATCCTCGCTGGACTTGCCGGTGCCGCGGTGCTGGGGGCGGTTCTATTCCTCGCTCTGCCAACCCCTGTGAATTCGGAACCAACTCCCTCTTACGGGGTTGTCTCTGTAGTTCAAGTGGCACAGATGGTGGTTGAGGAACCTCGTAGCCTCTACATCGTCGACGGTCGGGAGAATGAGACTTGTCAGAACTCAAAACGATTGCCCTACGCTATCTGTCTTGATGACGTGGCGGCCGACCTGCCCTACATGAGTCCTCGCCAGATGCTGGTCATCTACGGAGATGAGATGCTGGACGAGTCTGTTCTGCCGCCAGAGCTAGCTGACTATGGTGGCCCGGTGGCCGTAGTGGCTGAGGGAATGGCGGGTTGGAATGAGCTGATTGTCAAACGGGAGCCGGCTCCCGAGATGTTGGCTTCGCTGGCCCCGGCCGACCGCCAGCTTGTGGGGGCCCTGCACTCATTTTTCACCGGTGCCAAAGTCAAGGTTCAGCCGGCTGCACCACGGCCCAAGGTCAAGCGCAAACTTAAGAAATCGGGTGGCTGTAGCTGATAGAATAACGACTCCATTACAGAGTCGGCAGGTAGCTGGACGCACCGGGTCTGCTTTGCTACCATGCTCCTTGACTCTGTGGAGGATTAGATGCGGTACGTTGTGACAGGCGGTGCCGGGTTTATTGGCAGCACTCTTGTGAGGCACCTGTTGGGGGCCGGGCACGAGGTGGTTGTGCTTGATGATTTCTCGACGGGGAAGGAGGCCAACCTGGCCGGTGTGTCCGGACCGTTGACCGTGGCCCGAGGGTCCATTGCGGATGCTGCATTTGTGGCCCAGCACGTAGTGGGCGCTGACGGGATCTTTCATCTGGCTGCCGTGGCCTCCGTGCAGAGATCATTGGATGAGCCCCTCTACTGCCACTCTGTAAACGTCACCGGCACGGTGAATGTCCTTGAGGCTGCCCGCGACAATGGCGTGCGCCGGGTGGTGCTCTCTTCTTCCGCCGCGGTTTACGGCGAAGCCGATGATTTTCCGCTGGCTGAAACTGTACCTGCCGGCCCCATTTCACCCTATGGCGTCCACAAATATATGAACGAGCTTGGTGCCCGGCTCTACGCTGACCTGGGCTGGCTGGAGACGGTTTGCCTGCGCTATTTCAATGTCTTTGGGCCCCGCCAGGACCCCAATGGTGACTATGCCGCGGTAGTGCCGAAGTTCATTACTTCCGTATTGGCGGGGGAGGCACCAACGATCTTCGGTGATGGTGGGCAGAGCCGAGACTTCATGTATGTGGAGGATGTGGCTGCTACCAACCTGGCGGCCATGCAAGGCTCGAACGTCTCGGGCCGCGTCTTCAACGTGTGCGCAGGGGTCGAAACCAACTTGCTCCAGTTGCTGGCAGCCATTCAAGCCGCGGCGGAAACCGGGCTTGAGCCAATCTTCGCCCCCGCTCGTGTCGGCGACATTCGGCGGTCAGTGGGTTTGGACCGCTCGATTTGCGAAGCTCTCTCCCTACCTCCGTGGGTCTCAGTTGCCAATGGACTTGATGCCACCGTAAGGGCCTATCAGCGAAGTCAATCGCTCCGCGCTTGACTTCCCACGGGTGCGCGCCTCTAATTGAAGCCGGTTGTGCTGAACAACATAACGCGCGATAGGTGACCCATGAGATTGGCCTCCCTTCTTTCGATCCCAGCCCTACTCCTGGCAGTCTTGACCGCCACTCCGGCGGCCAGGGCACAGTCAGATAATGTCAAATAGTTTTTTTGCTTCGTTTGTCGTGTAGGCATCATGCTGTC
>CAZFVN010000012.1:47422-57818 GCA_964522395.1 uncultured Myxococcales bacterium | reverse complement strand
ACGCCATACCTCCCTTCAAGAACGGACCGGGGTACAGCCGTGATCAGATCGCCAGTTTCGCCCTGGACGAGATCTCTCATTGACAACAGATCCGCGGTTTGTTAGAACCGGAACACCCCTTCGGGGGTGCAAGGCGGGAGGAACCATGGAATCCATCGGAAGTTACTTGAGACAACAGCGGGAAAGGGCAGGAATGTCCTTGGAGCAGGTCGCCAAGACGACCAAGATTCGGGGCACTCTGCTGGCGAGCCTGGAAGCCGATCGCATGAATGACCTACCCGGCGGTGTCTTTGTCAGGGGTTTTGTCCGCGCCTACACCGATGCCATTCGTGACCAGTCCGACCGGGCCCTGGAGCTCCTCGATGGGCAGGTCGCCTCTCCCCTGCCTGAAGCTCGCTACAGCAGCCCGCTCGAAGGCGACGAAGTGCAGGCGAGCAGCCACCCTAAACTGACTCACATGCTAGTGCTCGTCGCCATCCTCTTCTCACTCATTGGCGGTTGGTATGTGTTCACGGGCGCAGGCGAGCAACGCGCCGCTGTTACTTCCGCAGAGGCCACCGATGTTGACAGCGGTACGACAAAATCATTTTCACCGCGCAACCAACCGAGACCCTAAGCCATTAGACCCCGATAGGCTGGGGGTGAGGTGCTCCCATGCTGGGCAAGAAGCACCAATTGCTGGTAGACACGGTGCAGCGCTTGCTGCGACGCGAAGCTCATACCAATATCAAGCGCATCTTCGCCAAAACCCATCCCGCCGACCTCGCCTCGGTAATCTCGCGCTTCGATGAGGCCCACAAAGAACTCCTCTTCAATCTCATCGAGACCATTGAGATCCAGGCCGAAGTGCTCTCCGAGATGCTTGACTCGGCCGCCGCCGAGTTCCTTGCCCGCAAGCCGGTAGCGCGCATCGTCGCCCTACTTCGGGAGATGGAATCGGACGACGCCGCCGACATTCTTGGCAACTTCCCGGAGGATCTCTCCATCGAGGTACTCGCTGCGCTGGAGAGTGACGAAGACGACGACGTCGGCGAGTTGCTACGCTACGACGAAGATTCCGCGGGCGGTATCATGACGCCCGACTACATCGCCCTACACGAAAATGTCACGGTTCAAGATGCCATCAACACTTTGCGCGAAAGTCGTGACGTTGACATGGCCTTCTACCTCTACGTTGTCAACGACCACGAGCAACTGGTTGGAGTTCTCTCTTTGCGCAAACTTGTCCTGGTGAAACCGGTCACGGTGCTCAAGGACATTATGGAACCCAATGTCGTTGCGGTGAAAGTCCATGACGACCAGGAAGACGTTGCTAGACTCGTCTCGCGCTATAGCCTCCTCGCCATTCCCGTGGTCGACGAAAACAACAGCATGCAAGGGATTGTTACCGTCGACGATGTTATCGACGTCATCCGCGAGGAGGCCACCGAGGACATCCTGAAGATGGCCGGTGCCGGTGAAGAATTGGTGGAAACTGATTCAGTATCGAAGAGTGTGCGGGCGCGGTCGCCCTGGCTCCTCGTCAGTTGCATCGGGGAATTGGTCGGAGTGGTCGTCATCAGCCCATTTATCGGTGAACTTCAAGCCCACCACTACCTCGCTCTGTTCATGCCCATCATCATGGCTATGGGCGGCAATATCGGCACGCAATCAGCAACTGTTATCGTCCGCGGTCTGGCCACTGGCTTCGTCGACCAGAAGCGCATGGCCACCATCTACTGGAGGGAACTTCGGGTCGCCATAGCCCTTGGAGTTACCTACGGTATTCTTGTTGGAACCATCAGCCTCCTCTTCACTGACTCCAGTATTATCTACGGAGCCTCAGTGGCCATCTCCATGGCGCTGGCCATGGTCATCGCGGTGACCGTTGGCACACTCTTACCCATCGTCCTGGCACGACTCCATTTCGACCCTGCTGTGAGCACCGGCCCATTTGTGACCTCTGCCGTTGACGTCCTCGGTCTCCTCATCTTCTTCGTCGTCTCCTCAACGCTCATTTCGCTGGCCGGATTATGACGCGGGAAGCCGCGGTTATGGCTCTGGTGCTCGACACCATACCTTACCGGGACAAAGACTTCGTGGTGCGCTTGCTGACACCTGACGAAGGCATCGTTTCAGCCATGGCGTTTGGCGCCCGCGGCAGCCGCACCCGCTTCCCGTCAGGCCTTGACCGATTGACCCTGGTGGACACTATCTTGAGCCACCGAAGCCGTGGCATGCCGGTCTGCAAAACCGCAACGACCCGCTCTGTCTTCTGGCGTTTGCGCAGCGACCTCGACTGCTCGGCAGTAGCCTCTCTTCTCTCCGAAGCGCTCCTTCACGTCCATATGGAAAGTACTGAATCAGGACCTCTCTTTGACTTCACCATCGCGGCCCTCTCCCAACTCGACGAAGGATTGGCGCCAGGCTCCCCGGCAGCCGCTCTCCATCTTCTGCTGGGCCTCCTGCAGATCCTCGGGTTCCTCCCCTCTAATCTGACCTGCCCCGTGTGCCCCGAGGAGCAGACCGCTCAAAGCTATCGGTTGCATGGTGATTCAGGTGCAATCTACTGCCGCGACCACGACCGCCCTGGACCCTACCGGATCAACCTTTCGGCCGCCGATGTCCGGATCTTCCAGCACTGCCTGACAACCCCTGACTTGACCGCTCTGGCCCTGCTCAAGTCAGACGGGCTGCCGAACTCGGCGCTGCGCGTGTTGGTGAAGCTGCTACCCTGGTTCGAAAGAACCCTGGGAGGAAAGCTGAAGAGTTTTTCGTTCTTGCGCTCGCTACACGCCAAGTAGACGGGCTGCCATGTCCGCATCAGGCGGTACTTCCAGGGCCGGCTTCAACAGCCCCGCCGCAGCATCCACATCCTTGAGCCCATTGCCGGTGACGAGACAGGCAACCCGCTGGCCCGAAGCCTCCGGGTGATTCGCCACATAATGCCTGATCCCAGCATAGGCTGTAGCTCCCGCCGGTTCTGCAAAGATGCCCGCTCGACTCGCCAATTCCACAATGGCTTCACGGATCTCGTCGTCAGTAACCTGGATTGCTTCGCCTCCGCTCTCCACAACTGCTCTCACTGCAGCAACCCCATCGCGCGGCAAATCAACGCTAATCGAGTCGGCCATCGTCGTCGCACTCACCGGCTGCACGCTTTGGTTCACCGGCGTCCCCGACAACACCCGCTCCACGGCCAGAGCAATTGCATTTGAGCCAGTCGATTGAACTGCAACAATCTTCGGCACCGATTCGATCACTCCGATCGCCGCAAGCTCGCTAAATCCCTTGTATGCTCCAGCGATAATATTGCCGTCACCCACCGGCACAAAAACAACGTCGGGGGCATGCCAATCAAGCTGCTGTACAATTTCGAAGGAGACCGTCTTCTTACCCTCCCGGGTGAAAGGATTCCAGCCCGTGCTTCGGTTGAGCCACCCGACCCGATTGGACAACTCCCAGCAAAGGTCGAAGGCATCGTCGTAAGTCCCATCCACACGAATCACCCGGGCTCCGTAAAAGAGCAACTGGGCAACCTTGGCACGCGGGGCCGAAGCGGGCACAAAGACGTATCCCTCCAGACCCGCATCGGCACACAGACAGGCCATGGAGCAGCCGGCATTGCCGGTGGAAGCCGTGCACACCTGCTTGACTCCCCGTTCAGCAGCCATAGCCAGCAAGACACTCGAGGCGCGGTCCTTGAATGACGAACTGGGCAATCTGGTGTCATCTTTGAGGAAGAGCGCACCAACGCCACAGGAACTGGCCAGATCGGCACGTTCGACCAATTGAGAGGCCCCCACAACCAGCGAGAAGTGACTCTCTCCAGGCACTGTCAGCGGCAACAATGAATCGTAGGCGAAGTGGCCGCGGCGAGCCAGGGTTGCACCGTCCGGTCGCTTGAACTCGCGCCGTACACGATCGAGGTCATAGGTCACTTCCAGGTTCCCACCACAACTACATCGATAGGCGGGAAACCGGAACGGTTGATCTTCGTCACATTCAAGACAACGTAAACCTGCGACATTTTCAGGTACTTCTACACTCATGTACTTAGCCTCCTTCGCCAGCCATAACTTTGGCGGCCCGCTATTGTGACGAAATGAGGGGCCGCTGTAAAGGGTAAAACGCCCTTAGAAGCACGCCACAGGCGGTTCCGGAGTGCTTTTGGTATACCCTTTTTTTCTTGACACCGCCCGCGCTGTGTCTTATCCATAACTAGTGTGTAGTCTATATAACGCGAGCGAACGTGGGTCGAAGTTTTGGCCTGGAGGAAGCACAATGAGATTGTTTGCGGCAACAACCCTGGTCGCACTGGTCGCCCTGACCTCCTCAGGTATTCTTGCCCAGGAGGGCCCAGAGGATAGCAGTGCCGATGCCGGAAAACGACAGTTCTTCGCCGGACTGCTCGCCGAGGGCCGAAACATGGCTGAGAACGGCTACTACTACGAGGCTTGCGTTGCCTTCAACGGCATCCTTGAGCGTGGCGAACCGGTTGAGAGCTACTACCAGGAGTCCGAGTATCTTATGGCGGAGAACCTCCATAATCTCGGCCTTGTCTACTCCTCCTTCACCTACTTCGCCCGCATCGTGGACGGCGGCGATGTGCACCCCTACTACCTCAAGACCCTGCCCTGGTTTGTTCAGTTGGCCCGCGAAGTACCTGGCTTCCAGGGGGTCAAGGAATATCTCTCCGTCTACGAAGCCAAGGACTACCCGCCAGACCTCAAGAACGAGATCGCCTTCACCGTCGGTCAATTCTGGTACTCCCAGGACGAACTGGAGACTGCCTTGGAAAGTCTCGCAATGGTGGATGCCCAGAACGAAGACTACTTCTTGCGAGCAAAATACCTCCAGGGAGCAATCAACGCTCGCCAGAACAAAGCAAAGGATTCCCTCGATGCCTTCAAGGATATCCTCCGTTACGAGCGAGACTCCGGCTCGCGCTCCGCTATCATGGAAGAGTTTCACGCCCGGGCCATCGTTGCCATTGCCCGCATCTTCTACTCCACCAAGAACTTCGACACCGCGCTGAAGTACTACTCGCAAATCGAGAAGTACTCGCCCCATTGGCTCCAGACTCTCTTCGAGAAGAGCTGGGCCTTCTTCCGCGCTGACAATGTCGAGCGCTCCATGGGTAATCTCCACACCCTCAATTCTCCCTACTTCGAGGAGCAGTACTTCCCCGAATCCCGCGTTCTACAGTCAGTAATCCTCTTCACCAACTGCCGCTACGAAGATGCCATTGTGGTTGTTGAGCAGTTCGTCGCGGAATATGACGACCTGCGCAAGGAGCTGAACTCGCAGATGGCCCAGAATGAGGACCCGGCCGACTTCTACTACTGGCTGGCCGCCCTCTCCGTGAAGGGCAAAGGATTCTCCAAGAAGCTCAAGCGCATCTTCAATATGGCCCTGGCTGACAAGAAGCTCTATCGACTCTTCTCCTTCATCGTCGCCCTCGACCGCGAAGAGGCACTCCTCGAGAACATGCGTCAGGCCGCAGTGCAAAAGGACCTCGCCGAGCGACTGCTTGGTGATCTTGTCACCTACCGGGAACTGGCCATTGGCGAGACCGGAGAACAGGCCCGATCACGACTCGACCAGAAGCGCCGTGAGCTTCAGCGCTTGATTTCCCAGTCCATGAAGGTCAAGTTTGAAGCCCTCAATGCTCTCAAGGAAATCATTGAGGGAACCCGAGCCTCCTCCAAAGAGAAGGCTCGAGCCAAACCGTGGGGACTGCAGCGAGACGACGAACACCTGGCATGGCCTTTCGCCGGAGAGTATTGGAAAGACGAACTCGACTCCTACCTTTTCCGGGTGGAAAACATCTGCCCTGACACGCAGTAGCGGAGTGATAAATATGTTGCGACAACTTACCCATTCGTTGGTAATTGCATGCTTCCTCATCGGCTCGGCGGCTCCCCTCTACGCACAGGAAGAGGACAAGAACTTCGCCCCGAAGATTGAAGGAAGCGGAGTCAAGGAAGAGGTCAAGAAGGAGGCGCCCAAAAAGAAGAAGGGGCCCAGCCGACCTGGTCTCTCCGCGGAAGACCTCTACCGGGTGAAACCCTCTGCCTCCGAGGAGAAACTCCAGGCAGCCATTGAATCCCTCTATCAGATCATCGACTACTCCGAAGAGGACGACCCGGAAAAGCCGGTTTACTACGCCCGACTTGCCAACCTCTATTGGGAAAAAGCCGAGACCTACTTCATGCAGGCTTACTCCGACGAAATGGACAAGGAAGTAAGCGAGGCAGAGAAATCAAAAGACCCGGCCCTCTTGCAGCAGGCAGAGGCCAAACGGGAAATGCTCCTCAACTCCCAGAAAGAATGGCGCCGCAAAGCCATTAAGATCTTCCAGGAAATCGAGCAGAAGTATCCCGACTATGCAAAGTTGGATATGGTGCTTTTCTACCTCGGGAATTTCTCAACCCAAATGGGCGAGGCCGAGGCAGGATACGAGTACTACAAGAAGCTCGTCACCCTCTTTCCGGAATCGAAATACCTTCCCGACGCTCTGGTCAACGTTGGCGAGTACTTCTTCGTGCGGGACGAATTTGACACCGCCCTGGAGTTTTACAAGCGGGTCGCAACCTTCTCCGACTCACGCATCTACCCGTTCGCCATCTACAAGGAAGCCTGGTGCCATTACAATATGGGCGACTATGAGGAGGCCTTTAAGAAATTCGTCGAGGTCATCCAATACACCATGCGCATGGAAAAAGAGGGCAAGGGACCGGCCATCGGACTCAAGACTGAAGCGCAAAAGGACATCGTCCTCGCTTACAGTCAGATCGGTAAGGAGAACCAGGCAATTCCCTTCTTCAAGTCTGTGGCCCCAGACATCTACCTGGTCCTCGCCGCCCGCCTCGCCAGGCTGTACGCAGAGCAGGGCGAATATGTGCGCTCCATCCGCATGTACAAGAACATCATTACCGAGCAGCCTGACGGGCCCGACGTACTCTCTTTCCAAAGGGAGATCGTTGGCAATGCAGACCGCGTTGGCGACAAACTCGCCACCCGCAAGGAGGTCGTCCGCCTCGTAGAACTCTACAAAGTCCTCAAGGAAGAGAAGGCCGAAATCATCGCCAAGGAGCGGGACAAAATCGAAGAAATGCTCCGCAAAATGGCCATCGGCTACCACGTCGAAGCGCAGAAGACCATGGAGAAGAAGGCCATGCTCCTGGCGCAGGAGGTTTACGATCACTACCTCGCACTCTTCCCCGACGGCGCGGGTCGCTATCAGATGCTCATGAACCACGCCATCCTGCTCTATCAATTGGAACAGTACGACAAAGCCGTGGCCGAATACGAGCGGGTCATCGCCTTCGACCCCAAGGGCAAATACCATCGTGAGGCCGGCTACACGGCACTGCTCTGCTACTACAAGCTCATCGATACCAACAAGTCCACGGCAGTGAAACTCGAAGAAGATGATGCCGCCGATGAACAGGAGATTCCGATTCTCTATGCCAACATGGTAAAGGCTTGCGACCGCTTTGTGGCCATGCAACCAGAGGATCCCGAAGAGTTGATTCAGGCGAAGTTTGCTTCAGCCAAGATCCTCTACGATTTCAACCACTTCAAAGAAGCCGCCCCCCGCTTAGCCGAGCTCATCGAACAGTTCACGACCTCGGAAGTCGCACCTGATGCGGCCAAGTTGCTACTCTCCTCCTACACCATGATGCGGGACATTAACAACCTCAATGCATGGGCAGAAAAGATCTATGCCATGCCGGCACTTGCCAAAGGTGAACTGCTCTCCCTCATTACCAAAATCCGTGACCGGGCCAAATTCAACCGCTGCTTCCAGTATGAATTCGACAAACAGCATGAGGCTGCAGCCGACTGCTTCGTCGACTACACCAGGAATTTCCCCGAATCCAAGCTCATGGACAAGTCACTCTATAACGCGGCTCTCAACTACCAGCGAGCCCGCAAATATGAGCAGGCCCTCAAGGCCAACGCACAACTCTACAATTGCTGCGCCAAGACCTCCAAGCTGGGCCCCCGGGCGCTCTTCCTCATCGCCGAAACCTATCGCGCCGCGGCAGTATACGACAAGGCCGCAGGGTTCTACGAAAAATACGCAGCCGACCACCCCCGGGAGGTCAAGGTCAAGGAGGCATTGATCTACGCCTCATCGTTCCGCCGTGGTCTGGGCGAATTCACCCTGGCTATCAAGAACTACCAGACCTACATGAAGCTCTTCCGCAAAGACCCCAAGGTACCAGCAGTCTATTTCGACATGGGAACCCTCTACGCCCGGCAGGAGAAATGGAAGAAGGCCCTCTCCCACTTCAGGAGCTATCTCAAGAAGTATCGCAACGCCGGAGGAGTGAACTTGTTGCTGGCTGCCCATCGACGGATTGGTGAAGCCTACTCCAAAATGCGCAAATCCAAGCAGGCCAGACGCCAGTTTGATGAGGTCATCCAGACTTTCAAAGCGCTCCCCGAGGCCGACAAACTAAAGGTCGACCGCAAGGGCATCTCCGCAATTGCCTGGGCCTATTTCGGCATCGCCGATGGAATGTTCAGAGAGGCAGCAAACATCAAGCTGACTCGGAAGAAGCTCAAAGAGGACACCGAGAAGAAGATGAAAGTCCTGCTCGAAGCTGAGCGTCATTACCTCACTGTGCTAAGCCTTAAGCAGCCTTTCTGGGACACCGCCGCTCTCTTCAAGATCGGCGCTGCCTGGGAGAAATTTGCGGACGACTTCGAAAACTCGCCGGTCCCCCGTGGGCTCAACGAACTTGAACAGGAAGAGTACAAGCTGCAACTGTCAGATGCTGCGCAGCAATTCCGACGAAAGGCAGCCGCGGCTTACAAGAAATGTCTATCAGAAGCCAAGACCAGCCACATTTTCAACGACTACACCGAAAAGGCCGAGCAACGCCTTTCCGTGCTTGAATTCCAGTTCGCCGGCATGAAGGAGTACCGCGCTCGCCCCGGTTATCTCTCGGCCGGCGCCAATCCACCCGGCTTCAAGCGCTCCCAGGTGGTGATCTTCCAACCCGTGCCAGAAGATACGGCCCCGGAGGAGACTCCACCCGACGCTTCGCCTGGAGCGGAACCTGCTCCCCCGGGAGGTGACCTACAATGAGAACTTTCCTGATTTCACTCGTGACACTACTTTTACTCACCTCCGCAGCCATCGCCCAACCTGCACCCGAAGGAGCCGCAACAAGTGCTCCCGCTGAACTCGCTCCCGCAGATGAACCCGCTGCCGAGCCGGCACCGGCTGAAGAAGCTGCTGCGGCACCAGTTCAGACTGGTCCGCAGGCAGAGCTCGCGGCAATCCTCGACCGACTGAAGAACGAACCGGCGCTCCTCACCGCTGGCTCCGCAGTTGAACTCGAGCTCAAACGGTTGGCCGAGGGACCTAACGGCCTCGTCGAAGCGGTCTACGATCTTGGCGTTTTTCATCTGCGCCTGAACAGCTTGGACGTCGCCTACAAGTACTTCCAGGAAACACTCGGTCGGGACCCCAATTTCTCGGAGGCAGTTGCGCAACTAGGCGTAATAGCGGCTCTGCGCAGCGAGCCCGAGAAGGCAAAAGGCCTCATCGACCAGGCTCTCGTTATGGACAAGTATTGCGCCCCCGCTCGTGACTACTACTCACGCAAGGCACTAGAGGAGGGCAACCTCGACGAGACTATCAAGCATTGCCGAATTGCCTTGCTCGGAGACCCCGACAATCTCAATGCCTATCTGAATATGGCAATTGCCTATTACCGAAAGAACCAGTTGGACGTGGGCGATCTCGTCTGTCAAAGCGCTCTTCGCATCGACGCCAATAATGCTCCCATTCTCAACCTGCTGGGCCTCATTCATCTCAAGCAGGACGACGTCAAGGGGGCCATTACGATGCTTCAGGCTGCGGTCACCGCCGATCCTGACTTCATGGATGCCCGCAAGAATCTTGCCGCGGTTACGTTGAACTTCAAGGACTACGCCGCGGCTGAAAAGCAACTCAAGGCCGTGGTCGACCGAGAACCGGATAATCTTCAGTTCCGCGTCAGCCGCGCAGTCGCTCTAAGGGGCATGGAACAGTTCGACGAGGCCAAGAAGGTGCTCGAAGGGGTCCTCGCCAAGCAAAACCGTCACCCGGAAGCGACCTACAATCTCTGCATCCTGCTTCACGAGTACTTGCAGGACTACGATGGGGCCCTTAACGTTTGTACTGAGTTTCGAGCTACGCTGGACACAAAGCATCCCAAGTTCAAGGAGATGAAGCTGCGCGTCAAGGGTATCAAAGAGACCATCAATATCTTGGAAGAAATGAAGCAACTGGAGGAGAGCCAGCCGGAGGATACCGGCGAACCAGCAACTGAAACAACTCCAGAGGGTGAAACAGCACCGGCAGCAGAAGAGAAGCCGGCAGCAGAGGAGAAGCCGGCAGCAGAGGAGAAGC
>CAZFVN010000012.1:0-47322 GCA_964522395.1 uncultured Myxococcales bacterium | reverse complement strand
GAGAAGCCGGCAGCAGAGGAGAAGCCGGCAGCAGAGGAGAAGCCGGCAGCAGAAGAGAAGCCGGCTGAATAAAAGAAGTAGAGTTGCATCCGGCGCTGGAACCTGCCGGTGATCGGGGTGTCGCACTAGCCCGTCGCCAACAGTGGCGCAATTGAAATTGAGATTGTTGTTGATCCGCAGCAGCGGGGGGAAACTATGAGATACTTCGGAGTGTTGTTGGCAATTGTGGCGCTATTGGGGCTCTTTGCTCCAGGATTCGCCACAGCCAAGGACAAGAAGAACGTGACCGAATTCAGTTTCGAGGAAGATGAGGTTACGGTCAGCTTCCTCAAGCCGGAAGTCGGATTTGTCGGCTTGATCCAACAAGAGAAGGCGGCGAGTCTGATTAAGATTCGCGATGACTTCGTTGATGAAATCGTCCGGTCCGCTGAGGATCTTTAACCGCAGGAATCGACTATGAGCCAAAGCAAGACTGAAATTACGATCGTCGTTCGAGCGGGCAGTGGCCAGGAGAAGACATACACCTTCGCCAAGAGCCGGATTCTCATCGGCCGTACCGTTTCCTGCGACATCCCTCTCGAAGAAGCGGCAGCAGGCAAGGAACACGCCCGCCTTGAAGTCTCCGAAGAAGGGGCTATTCGACTGGTGGACCTGGGTACTAGCACTGGCACACTGCTAAATGGCAACCGGTTTAGCGATAGCATTCTCGTCAGCAACGGGGATGAATTGCGTGTCGGCGATACCACCTTGCTCGTCAAAGTCAAGCGCCTCTCGGAGGGTCTTACCGGCCGTGGAGCAGGTGCCAATGAATCTCGGTGGAAGGCCTACGAGATCGCCCACCGTCCGGTGCTCAACATCGCCCAGCTCTGGGGGGACGCGGTGATTGCTGTACAGCGTTATGGCAAGTCCTCCAAGCACATCCTTCACTCGGTAGTGTTCGTGGCCATCCTGCTCGCAGTAGAGGCTTGGTTCATGACCAACTACTACTCCTCCCTCAAAGGCTTCTATCTGGCCGGGAAGCAGGCAGGAAAGGCATTTGATTACGGCCCCCACCTTACCAGCATCATCGTCGTTTTCGTCCTCGCTGATGTCCTCATTGCGCTGATGGTGCGAGACCTTTTCACGTGGCCACGCTACTTCCAGTTCAAATCTGTTCGCATAGGCCAATCAAGAAAAGCCGACTTCTTTGTCCCGGAAGATGTCATCGGTGAGAAGAACTACAACCTCATTGTCCAGTTCAAAGGCAAGCCCGCCCTAAATCTGAAAAGTGACGCCGTCGGTGGTCGAATCCTCATTGACGGCCAAGTCCTATCCGTGGCGGACCTGAAGAAGACCTCCTTCATTAAAGAGAAGTACTACCTACCCCTGAACTACAAGACTCGGGCACGAGTTGAAATTGGACAGGTCACCTTCATCCTGGGCCTCGACCCAGCACTCAGGGAGCCCAAGGGGGCTCTACTGTCACGCATCAACGTTCCTGTCCTGGCCAGCTTCGGGTTGGCCTTCTTCCTGAACGCGCTATTCCTCCTCGCCCTGATGGCCGCGCCACGATCAGAGCCGGTAATCAGGGTATCGGGAAGTCAGTCTCGGACCTTTAAGACCCTGATCAAGGCCGAGAAGCGCAAGAAGGAAGAAGAGAAGAAGGACGACATCAAGAAGGAAGAGAAAAAGAAGGTAATCGAAGAGAAGAAGAAGGAAGAAGAGGAGGTCCTCAAGGACGAGATTGAAAAAGCCCCGGTACTTGAAGAGAAGATCATTAAGGAAGAGCGCCGGATCGTGAAGAAGACTATTGTCCTTGAGAAGAAGAAAACCCTTGTCAGCGACCTCAAATCGAAGAAGAAGCGCAAGCGCCTCTCCTCCAACACGATGCCGGTCTCCAAGGAGAAAGTTAAAAAGTCTGGTGCGCTGGCTGCACTAAATGCCTCCGGAATGAAGGTCATGGGCTCTGACTTTGGCGCCGGTGATTTCAACGTCGACTCCTCCTTCGCACCCGTCGGCGACCTTGCCATCGCGGGTCTTGGAGACGGTGGCCTGGGAATTGACCTTGGCGGCACTGCTGATTCTGACCCCTTCGACCTCTCTTCTGTGGAGGGATCGGGCGGCCTTGAAGGCGAGGCTGGTCCAGGGGCTGGAGGATTCTCCGCTAGCGTCGGTGCCGATGGCAACGCGCTCTCCGGACGGGAATTGGTCTCCGGGAAGGAATTTGAGGAACTCTCAAAGAAGAGGATCTCCTCCTCGGTGAAGAATCCAAAGTTCAAGGAAAAGAACGTCAAGATTACCCCCTCCGCAAGTTTCGGCATGGAGGGTAGCGGTAAGCTGGACCGAGATGTCGTTAAGAAATACATCCGGAAGCAACTCGCCAAGATCCGCTGGTGCTACCAGAAGGCTTTCCAGAAGAATCCCAATCTGGAAGGTAAGCTTACCGTCTCGTTCGTCATCTCGCCCACCGGTTCTGTTATGTCAGCAAAGGTCGTTCGCTCGACGCTCAAGGACAAGGACCTTGAAGGATGCATTGAGAACAAGATCCTCACCTGGCGCTTCCCCGCACCCAAGGGTGGTGGCGTCGTCAAGGTCAACTACCCCTTCGTTCTCCGCAAGCAATAGCCACAGACAGCCGCAGATCAGATTGGCAATACGAAAATTCCAGTGAAGTGAAGGACTGCTAGGACGATTCCCGCTCCCAGCCCAAGCCCCAAAACTGCGAAAACAAAGTACTTCCCCCACCCGCCCGTCTTCTCCTCTTTGACCTTGAAGGTGAACTGAGGTGAATCAGCGCCCTTGCTCTTGGCTACTTTCCCATCAAGATCGCTGGCGGTTTCCTCCGCCGTTTGCTCATCATCGTCGTCTAGATCTTTGACTGGGGCAGGAGGCGGCAAGTCATCATCCTTCAAGCGTGAAGAAAGCACAAAAGCGCGAATCGGGTCGCCTAACTCTTCATACTCCCTGACGAAACGCGAGAAATCTACCCACCGCTCTCCATCTGGAGAGACGTCGAGTTGCTTGTAGGTAGCTATCTTCTTCTTCCAACCCAACAGCGCTTCGGGATCGGTGAATTTGAAGGTGAGACCAGATGGCGTCCGGAGTTGCCAGTCAATAGGCTCCCCGCCAGCCTCCGTCTCCTGCAACTCACGCACGAGAACCCCGTCGGACGGCTCCACTACGTTGCCACCCTGCTGCTGCACATGAAGGAGATCCTCTACAGGGGTCCGTTCATCTGCTGCGTCTTCCTCAAACCCCATCGGTCCAGCGCCACTTACCGACTCGATGAAGCTTGCCGGGATCTCCACTCGATCGGTGCGCTCCTCATCTTCGGAAATGGAAATGTCGTCGTCGCCATCGTGAACACTTGACCAGGGAACCTCAGCCACCAATTCGCCCGTTGGCTCCCCGCCTTCCAGCTTGACGACCGGGAGGGGCTGATCGCCGCCTCCAGGTGCTTGAGCTGGCGCGGGCTGCACGTAGCCGCAGAAGGGGCAGACAATCTTCCCGCCGTGCTGCTCGAGATCAACTGTCCCAGCAGCGAATTCCTTCCAACAACTGATGCAAATAAACTGGTCGCTCATGGTCGCGCGGAGCCGCTTCTCCCTAGTCAAGTACAGAGTATTACATTAACACTGTGAGGGCCGTTTCGCAACCTCCAAATGAGTCCGGCCGCCGCACAGAAAGCGGGCCACTTGAGACAAGTCCATTGTGCCCGTGGCCCAGAACCACTAATATGGGCAGAAGTATGAAGGGACTCGCACCGTAAATCCCTTGGAGGCACCTGTCGTGCAGAACGACACAATCAAGCAGGAATCACCGCGCAATGCGGCCAGAGTGGAGCGCCAGCTCTACCTGAACCTCGTCTACCCTTCCGCCGTGCAATCTGGCCGGTCTCATCGTTTCATGCGCGTCGGATCGGGTATCAATGTGGGTCGGGAACCCACTAGCGAGCCGGCCTTTCACGTCCCAGTGGGGACAGTCTCTCGCACCCACTTCCGCGTTGAGGCAGATGATACCGGATGGGTTCTCAAAGATTGCGACAGTTCAAATGGTACGCATCTAAATGGCCAGGTGATACAGAGAGCCCGGCTCTTTGAGCAAGATGTTGTACGCGCCGGCAGCGCGGTCTTCGTCGCCACCTCATCTCCACCCCTGGATCTTGGTTGGATGGGCCGCTACGGAGTCATCGGTTGTAGCGGCGCTATGGGACGAGTTTCAGAAGGTGCCAGAAGTGCCCTGAATGATCTTGGCAATGTCCTTATTCTTGGTGAGACTGGAACTGGCAAGGAAATCATCGCGTCTCTGATTCATCGCGCCAGCAAGCGTCCCGGGAACTTCGTTCCGGTCAACTGCGGGGCCATTCCGGAGCAACTGTTAGAGAGCACCCTCTTCGGCTGCGTAAAAGGGGCCTTCACCGGTGCCGATGCAGACCGGCCTGGCCTGATTCATGAAGCGGAGGGCGGTACTCTGCTGCTCGACGAAATAGCCGAGTTGCCCCAGGCACTTCAGGTCAAATTGCTTCGCACATTGGAGGAGCGTACCTTCATGGCCGTAGGTGCCACCCGCTCAACTCCCTTCAACGTCAAGATCCTTGCTGCTACAAATCGGCTAGAGGCAATACAGGACGCCAAATCGGGGTTCCGCCAGGACCTTCTTGCGCGTTTGGAAGACCTCATCATCTACCTGCCACCCTTGCGCCAGCGGCGAGAAGAAATAATCCTCCTCTTGCTCTCTTCCCTCAAGGAGTTCAAGGCTGGAGTTCAATACGATCCAGGCTTCATCGAAACGCTCGTGACCCACGATTGGCCACGCAACACCAGACAATTGCTGAAGACGGTCAAGCAGGTCCTCAAGACTACTGCTAGTCCGGAAACTATTACGGCAGAGACTGTCAGCCTCTACCTCGGCACCTGGCCGGGTGGCCAGAAACCGGCGAGTGGTGCCGGTGGAGTCACCACGCGCGTCGGAATCTCTAGCGCCGATTCCAGGCTCTCCGTTCGAGCCAAGAGCCGCCGCGATGGCCCCCCTCCTAAGGAGGAGTTCGAGAAGATCCTGGAAGAGAGTAATTACAACGTTTCAGCGATGGCCAGGCATTTCGCCTGCGACCGACGGCAGATCTACCGCTGGTTGGAACATTTTGGCATCGAGAGGGAATCATAGCGGATTGCACTTGAGCCGATATAGCCCAAGGACAACCTCTGTGCCCACGGGAACGTCCGCATGTAACCCGACGTCAGGACTACTGGCCACAGATTCAGAATGCAACACTTTAGCGACACATCCTGAGTCAAGCTGCGAGGGCGTCACCTGATGGCCGTAGAACCCTTGTAGGAGATAGGCATCCAAGGCTGCACCAGGCCTTTTCTGGACCTCCGCCAATGTCATCCAACGGGCCGACTGTCTAAGTACAGCCAGGATGGCCAGTGGGGCAGCTTCGGGGGTAAACTCCTGGTTGTCCGAAGGGGCCGATGGGAGCACCAACAAACTGCCCGGTGGTACTTCGGGCAATACTCTCACATAGAAGTCATGCTCAACCTGCAAATTGGTCCGCTCCACAACAAGACCGTACTGCGGTACACTGGCCAGCAGACACACTGTTGCCACACCCCAATGCCAACGTCCACGCGGTACTCTCCCGATCGCCCAGGCCAGCGCCACTGCCAGCCACGGCAGCCAAATGACTACATAGCGGCTGGCCCCGAACGCGAGGTTGCCCTCGCTACCCTGAATACCCCAAACCGTCAGCAGCAGCAGAGTCCACGTCCAAGCCGCTGCCCCAAATGGCCGACTAGGGCGTTCCACGAGAAGCCAGCACGAAGCCAGCAGTCCACCTATCAACATCACCGGTGACAAGAACCAGGGTGAGAAGAGGTCAGCCAACACGGCCTCAAGATTTGAAAACCATAGCCCCCAGGTCACGGGAGGCCGAGGCAAATTGCCAAAGAGGGCCAAGGCCCCCAGGAATAGAAGAGCAATCCAGAGAGCGGCACCTCGTTGCGTCGGTGACCAACTTCGCCACAAAGGGCGCAGGCCTTCGGGAGCAAAGAGCAATGCGGCCAGGGCTGGAACTCCCAGCAGAACTCCCTCAGGACGAATGACGAGCAATATGGGCACCAGCACGATGGCAGAGCCAGCACTGAGTCGCCTGGGAAGCTGCTCCCAGCGCATCAGAAGGTCGAAGAAGATGATGCTCAGCGCCGCACAGGGAAGCGTCTCTGATGCAGATGCCCCCACCCTGATCAGCGCAGACTGGCTGGCCAGGAGCAGTGCGGCCATTCCTGCGATTTCTCCCCTTCCCGAGAGGCGACGGGCTAGACTCGTCACGGCCAGAATTGCCAGCACCCCAAAGAACGCATTGACGGCATAGAGGAGACCATACCCTCCTCCAAATAGCGCAAAGAGAGGTCGACTGAGAAGGGACCATCCGGCATAGCCCAAGCGCCCCAGATCCTCATCGCCGGGAACAAAAACTCGCTCGTACTCGACAAAGTTGATGGGGCCCTCGACGGCGACTAGCCGGGCCAACAGGTAGAGCACCAAGGCCCCACAGAGCATTCCGCTCCCGGCAATGCCCAACCCCCGAAGATGTCCCACCATGTCGTGCCCCCAAACCAGCAGCCACGGCCACCAAAGCACTGCCAGGGTTCCCAGAACAACGTAGAGAAAGGGAACAAAGGGAGGGGCCTCGGGAGTCGCCTGTGCACGACTGGAGCGCCGAAATGATGCGCCAACATTTCCTCCCCAGCTTTCTTGGACAACCAGTTGGTGAGGGCAGCGCGCGGGGTTCATGGCGGCCAGAGCCTCGCACCGCCGCTGCTCCAAGGCGCCCTCAATCGGCTGACAAAGCGATGGCTTCGATGCCGCAATGGCAGTGAACAAGTGAGCGCTGTCAGAGACCGGACTGCCACGTACAAACTCGAGGCAAGCGCCATGAAGACGTGGGTCAGCGACCGGGCACTTCGCTGCCTGACGTTCACCCAGCGCCTCACAGAGCCCGGACCACGGAACTCCCAACTCCTTGCAGCCATGAGTATCTCCGGTACGCAACGCCACTGCACAGTAGACCGCCACTCGGCATTCTGACCGCAGATCCTCGGACGACAATGACTCACACCCCGAGAGGCCGCCGGCCTGCCCACTGCATTGGCTCTCTGCATGCCAGGAAAAGAGGGCATTTTCTTCCTCTGCCCGAGGTTGTAGCAGAACCGCGTCAGAAGCAGGGAAGCAACCTGCCAGGTCGACACAGGTGAGCTTCGGTGAGCAGGACTCTCGCTCCGTCGCCAATTCCCAAATCCCACCACAACTGGAGGTGCAGGCTGCCATCAGTTGGGCCTCGTCGGCTTCAACTAACGCGGTGGAATCGCCACGTCGCTGCACCCCTTCGGCAAGACACGCCAGCGCCCTCTTGCAAACGTCTGTACAACTCACCGGATCCTTGTCGACACCGCAAGCGGTGGCTAGTACTAGATAAGCAACAAGGAGGTTGGCCCGATGCACCATACGGTCATTCTAGCCTATCCAGGCGGTCCCAAGAAACTTCTTCTTGCATCGAGATCGCAAAGGCGAGATCATGGTGGCAATTGCGGTGGAGACGATCACGGAGGTCCCATGCGACGACAAATCATACCTATTCTGCTGGCCCTGCTCATCGTGGCAGTTGCCTGTAAGAGGACAGACCCGCAGCCAGCGAAGAAGCAGCCGGCCCCAAAAGCGGAAGGCACCGAAAAACCGGCGCCAAAAGCAGAACTCGACAAATCGACGGTAGCGCAACAGCCGGCACAGGTCGCGCAGCCAAATGAAGCGGAGCCCCCCGAGGCCGCCTCCGCTCGCCAGCCACCGCCATCGGTGCCCGTTAGCGAATTGCTCGGCGACGACCCCGCATGTGTGGCGAAACTGGACCGCGAAGCACAGGATTTCCGACGGGACAAACTCCCGCGCCTCATAGAGGAAGAGCAGGCAGTCGAAGTTTTTACCGCCTGGCTCGGTTCCACCGCCAAGATCCTGGAAGCCGGCGAGGCGCAGCGACTGCTCGGGCTTCTCGACGAGGGCCGGGAGGAACTGCGCAACTGCCGCAAGGATATTGAGCCCCGGTTCCACAAATTGCTCACCATGATGAGCCTACCTGCCGAGGCGGGTTCCATCCGCATGCCCCACTTCTACTGCGAGGGGAACCTCAGTCATGAGGTTGAGTGGTGTTCGTCGTACGTCCTACGCCTGGGCCAGTGGGACTTGCTGGACGCCCTCTGGACTGAAGGAAACTCGGCAGCGCGTTTTTGCCGGGCCAATTCGGTAGGAAAGGCTGCCGGTGAAGCCTTAGTGAAGAGGAGCCTGGTCAAACTCGCTGAATGCCAGGCACTGCTCCAGAGCGATGACTGTTCCGCTGATGGACTGACGGCCACCACCACCGCAACACGAGCGGCCTACACGAATTACTGTCTGGCGGTGCAGGCGGGCCTGAAAAACGAGTCCTGCGGTGGTGCTATTCCGTCCGGGTCAAGCGGTTGCGAGCTTGTTGACATTATCAAGAAGGGAAAGGGCGCCGCTGACTGCCAGGAACTCTCGACGCGCAGCGAAACGATCGTTCCCGACATCTTCTGCCAGAAACCAAAGGCCTTTGCCGAGGTCGACTGCAAGACCCTCCTCGAAACTCAGTTACCGCCCGCCTTTAGAGATTTGGAGATGAACTCCTGCAAAATGGCCAAGCTCGCTAGAACTCACGCCAAGGACTGCGGGGATCTGTCGGAGGCGGGTCCACATTGCTACCTCTACAAAGCCTACCGCGCATCGCTTTCAAACCACGGCCAGGACTCCCGTATAGAATCCCGTGGCAAGTTCGTATTCATGAGTCGAGCGTGGGCTCAGACCATCCTTCAGGAGCCGGGAGTACGCCTCGCTACCCTGGTCGCCCAACCCGGTCAACTAGGCGAACCGCGCATTAGCGACGAACCTGACCTTCCTCCCCCTGGCGAGCTTGCGCCTGGTCCCCCTCCTGATGGAGGAGGCCCAAGTCGACGATCACCTGTACTGCTACCCGATTTCTGGGCCGAGGCCCGCGGTGAACATGGTCCCAATGGACCCCCGCCAGGTGGCGAGAAGCATCAGCCCCCGGGGGGAGGTCACGCGGGGATGCCGCCACCAGGCGGACACGAAGGGATGCCACCGAGTGGAGGGCACGCGGGGATGCAGCCGCCGGGTGGACACGCAGGGATGCAGCCGCCGGGTGGACACGCAGGAATGGGCCCCCAGGGGAGTCCACCCGAGGGGAGTGGAAACCCGGTTGGCGAGCCGCCACCAGGGGGACCGCCGGAGGGCGAAGAACCGCCGCCCGGCGCGCCTCCGCTGGACCAGTTTCCCCCCGGGGACAAGGCCGCTTTTCCACGGCCCCGAGATGGGAAGCTCGCAAAGGTCTCGGAAGAAGACCTGCCGCCTCTTCCCAAAGGAGAGGTGCCCTTTGAACGACCGCCAGAGCATCTCGCCAGCAAGATGCCTCCAGGCCCGCCGATCAAGGGAAAGAACGAGATCCCCGCTGGTTGGGCCTCGCTCTACGGCATGACTCCGCCCAAGTACGACAGCAACCACCAGGCCGGGCACATTGGCAAGCCGGGTGAAAGACCGCCCCCGGACGGCAGCAGGCCATCTACGCTGCTCGTCTCTGGTGCTTTTGTCGACCCGCTGACAACAACCGGCGGACCAATTCAGCGCGCAATGGCCGAGTTCGCCCTCGATACCGTCCAGATCCCCGGGAAATTCAGACATAAGAAGGAGAGTCCCTGTGAGCCCTACCTGATTGAGAAGAAGATGTTCCCTTCTTCCGACGGCAGGCTCATGACCCAGGTACGGGGCCTCAATGTCAGCAAGAAGCCCCTGCGCTGCGAGTTCCACCTGACCGTGGAGGGTGCTGAAGGAAAATCCGACAAGACCCGCAAGATAACTTTGCTTCCGGGCGAGGTCGGAGCCATTTCAGCCAGCTTCGAGCACCAGATGGACGCACAACTGATTGTCCATCAGGCCTGTGCCCCGGTAGCGGAAGACCTCCAGAAAGAGAAGAAAGCCGCCACCGAGGACGCTCCACTGGAGCCCACCCTACCCGACGAGCCGAAAGGCGACGCCAAAGCGACGGCGCCGAAAAACGACACCAAAGCAGCCCCGAAAGAAGATGTAGCCAAATAGATACTTCGTTAGTGAATCAGACCATTTAGCTCGTAGCCGGTTACAGAGTACTGCGCTCCGCTATCGACATCGATGAAGGTGAGACGCCCGTTTAGATGGTCTTGTGCAACGGCCACTTTGCGTGAAGTGGGAACGTAGACCATCGACGTCGGCGTCGATGCGATTGTCAGCGGGTCGACAATGTAGGTTTCCAGGTCGATCTGCTGAACCGAGTGCTCCAACTGAACAGGGTCGGGGGTCAGCACGAAGGCCTTTTCGTCCTTTCCCTTCGAATCAACGACGAAAAGATGGGAGGTCCAGTGGTGGTCTGTTTGAATCAGCTTGCGGTACCCTGAATCGAGGTCGAAGAGGGTGAATCCTTGCGCTGCCGCAATAGTCTTGTCCAGACCACTCGCATCCACCTGATAGCTCTCGGCTTCGTGGAAGACCATCGCCGTGCTACCTCCGTTTGAAACCGCTACAGCCACCACGCTCTTCTGCACGGGGTAAGACTTCCAGGGATAATCCTCATCATCTAGTTCGAGCAACGCCAGGGCTTTGATGCCGCCCGTCGTTGTGTAGAGTACGGCACGGTTGCCATCGGGAGTTACAAGCGCAGCCCCAGACAACGAACCACTCACGTCAATCTCCGCAACAGCCCCCTCCGCCTCCTCCAGAACCAGGTCCAAATCAACCACATAGGCCAACCCCTGCTCCCTCAAGATAGCCAGAAAGCGATTGCTGCCCGGGACCAGGTCGACATCGGTGGGCAAACCTGCGACCTCAACACTCGTCATTTCACCGCTCTCCAGATCAACAACAGTCAACTGTGGCAGCGCCAGATTCCGAACAACGGCATAGTCGCCGGAAGAGGTGATTAGTACTTCTCTCATCGACGGGTCCTCCAGCGGATTGTCGGAGACGCTGACAATGGGAGTAATGTCCCCATCTTCAACTCCCTCAAGATCCAGCAGGGAAACCCCGTCATCGGTAACCAGATAGGCCACGGACAGACTCTCGTGGAAGTAGACCCCGGTGATATGGAAACCGGTGGACACCTGTAGTACCTGCTCCTTCTCTTCCTGCACGTTGATCACTGCTACCGTCTGAAAATCACCAATGGGATCGTTGGGCTCGGCAGCTTCTTCGCTGTAGTAGACAATGGCAAACCTGCCGTCTGGCGAAACTCTGATGACGTTGGCGTAGGGCAAAATGTCCAGGGTCTTCACCGCGTCACTCTCTTCGGTAGAGCGTACTATGGAGAGGTCGTGGGTGCCGCTGTTAATCACCAATGCCACGTCCTGGTCGGCTAAGGTTGCCACCGTCGTGGGCTGACCGCCAACGGGGATCAACCGGATTTCGAGACTCTCGTCGGCGGTAATGCGAACCAGGGAATCACGATCCGTCGCCGCAATAAACACATAGTGCTCACTGGCCTGTGGGGCCTTCAGATCAAAGTTGAATTCCAACTCGGGAGCAGGAGGAGCACCGTAGTCAACGGACTCCAACACGTCAGCACTGTGCCCAGGTTCCTGCGGCCACTCATCTTCGTCGCCACCATAGCCCCCATATCCGTTGGCATTGTCCCCGGATGAACTCTTGCTGGCCCCCTCCATGCTGGCATCGCCGCACGCGGTAGCAAAGATGAACAGGGGAAGGCAAATAGCGAGATGACGTAATGATTTCATTGTCGTCCCTCCTAAAAGTAGAAACGCAAGTCGAAGGAGATGAAGAGGCCACTGCGATCAAGCTCGCCCAAATCTAGTTGGCCCGGAGTCAGGGGAGGAGCTTTCGAGAAATCCCCGTCCATTCCATGCTGCAAGTCGTTCAGTTCAAAGGGCTGGGTCAGCGCATAGCCGACTTCAAGCGCCATTCCCAGGGTGAAATCACCGAAGAACCCCGTTCGTTTGGAGCCAAAGACTCGTCTTGGGATGAAGACTTCGCAACCCGCCGAAATCCTTCCCCCAAGTTCCCCGTCCCCCCAGCCATCTTCGCGCCCCGTCACATGGTCGTCCCAGAGATCGATTTCAGCACCCAGAAAAGCGTAAGTTGCCGCAATCGAGGCGTAAGGGCGGACGAAATCCATGAAGGTGTATCCATAGCGCAACGCCAACCGAGGTTCCCGCAACCGCAACATGGTGTCAAACTCGCCAAAGAGGTCGCTGCGGGTTTCGCTCATGAGAATACCGAGTTGGAGGAGCAGTCCCTGATAGACCTCCACTTCGGCAGCCAGATACCCTGAACCCAGCCAATCGTCATTAGAGAAATAGTCGAATGCCCCGTCTGACACCAACGTGGAGCTACTTCCTATCATCACGTTGATTTCCGTGAAATCCTCTTCATGAGCCTGCGTCGGCAGGCTGATTCCAAGAACCCCAACAAGAACAACTGCCATCTTGCACAATGTCCTGGTCATGGGCTCCTCCTAAGGTTCCAGGCCGACGAGGGTGGGGGCGAAGAACTGCACCACCGAGTCGACCGAGTCAGAGTCAAAATCGTCCGGTATCACGGTCAAGGTCTGTCCCGAGCCATCGTAGGCCACGAGCAGCCCCGCATCGGCCATGTGCACCAGACCTGAGGGCGGATTACCGAAGGTGACCTCGATGTCGCGTGCCGAGCGGTCTTCCAGGTCGTAGGCAACGACATACGTCTTCCCGCCCTTCTGGGCCAAGGCATACATGTCGTTTCCATCGGGGGAAAACTGCTCGTGTGAGACGGTCAGACCGCCACCAACAGACTCCACAGACCCGTTTGAAGCCGTCACAAATGACATCGGACTCGACCCTGAGGAGTGCATCACCAGGAAGCTGTCATCGCCCTGCATATAGACCTTTCGTACACCCGCCGGCAGCGTTGTATAGCGATGGAAGGCCTTCGATTTCTTCTCGGCAATTCGATGCAGTTCAACGTAGTAATAGGATTTGTTGCTGCCGGAATCGTTATAGATAAAGGCAAACTCCTCTTCCACCCCCGTTTCCGGTGAGACCGCCGTGAAGACCGAGAGCGCGGTCGGCGTAAGCCCCTCCAGCGAGTAGAGCTTCACCGCAGAACTCTCAGGATGGACCACTGCAACCATCCTGCTGCCGGGGGAAAGCACCAGAAGCCCGGTATCTCCGTTGGCGTTGCTGAATGTCGTGAATGTAGATGCCCCCACCGCAGTAGGGAAGACGTTCACTGTCACGCCACTTGCACCGCCAGTCAACTGCGCCACATCAAGGTCAATGGCATACAGATCCTGGCTCGCCTGGGCGAGAAAGTAGGCCGAAAGCCGACTGTTTCCAGCTACAAACTTCATCTTGCCAGGGAAGACCTGAACATCCGTATCAGGTGCCTTGAGAGGAATGGAAATGGGCTGAAACCCGGGTTTTTCAGCATCCACCAGCGAAAGAAAGGAGTTCCAGCGGACAAAGGCAAACATCCTTCCACCGCCCGGGGCCGGCACCCGAGGGGCGATGTCCAGACCGGTGGGCGCGCCGCCATAGGTCTTCAGCACTACCTTGTGCACCGCATCCTTGCTCTTCTCAAGATCAACGAAGGCGACCTCGCCCTGGTTCAAGAAGAGGGTGCTCGAGTCTCCAGCATTGGCACTGTAGTAAGCCCCGACAAAGGGCGGGTCCTGCAGTACCTCGTAGCGGTCAAACGGTGCATCTAGCTGGTACTCAACCGTCACTCCACTTTTCGGATTGAAGCGCTCGAGAGTTCCGTTCGCCGAGGACTGTAACAATAACTCCCGAGTCTGCTCCAGACGGCCGACGATAGTGCCGTCAGCAGGCACATCGTATCGCTCCCACGCGGGTGACGTCTCGCCTGCCTTGATCTCAAGCACCAACGCTTCGTCGAAATTGTGGTCGATATAGACAACCTGTTCCCCTACCACCTGCGGTCCTTCAAGTCCCTCCCAGGTATCAAAACGATCGTCCCGATCCCCGCAAGCAACAAAGAGCAGCAGAGAGATGGCAATGGTCATGGATCTCATGGTCAACTCCATCCAGTAACACGGTTAGCACTGCACCAATTGACCAGAGTGTACGGAGCCGATCACCGGAAAGCAACACCACGGTTTCCCGATCTCAATCACTTCGAACCATGCGTTCTTGTTTCCGGCAACTCGGGTCTGTAGAATATGCCGGTCGACCTCCCGTCAACCAATCAACCTGCGTAACGGGAACGACGACTACTTGGAGATAACATGACCAGGCAGAAACTCGCAGCAGCCAGCATTCTTCTCTTCGTCGCAGCGATCATCACTGGTTGTCCCAAGTCTCCCGTCGGTCGCATCACTATCGATGGTAGCCTGGAGGACTCTTTCTCCTTTTGGGATGTCCGAGACGGCCAAGGCGGCTTCTCCCTTTGCGAACCATGTGTGGCCGACGAGACTTGTCAGGATGGGGCGTGCATCGCCCTCGCAGATGGGAGCTTCTGCCTTGAAGCCTGTACCTTCGGTTTCTGCCCCGACGGGTTCGAGTGCGGTATGGTCGGTGAAGAGGAGTTTTGCTTGCCGCCATCGGGTACTTGCGCCTGCACGCCAGGGGCGCAATTTGGCACGAAGGCGTGCGCCCGCGCCAATGACTTCGGGCAGTGCCTCGGTCTGGCTGAGTGCAGCCCGGATGGCAACTGGGTCTGCAATGCTTCCGAACCGGCGGAAGAGACGTGTGACTATGAAGACAACAACTGTGATGGCGAGGTCGATGAAGACTTCCTCCTTGGAGAGTGGTATTTCGGAGCCGAGAACTGCGGTGACTGCGGCATCGTTTGCGCCGACGAAGTCGAGCATGGCACTGGCTTCTGTTCTATGGCCCCCCCTCCCCCCGCGTGTAAAGTCGGTGCCTGTGACCCCGGCTACCACAGCGTCGATGGACTCAGTTGCGAGTTGCTGATGGGCTCCTCGTGTAGCGAATGTGAAACCGACCAGGACTGTATCGCGGGCATGTGCTTCGCAATGGAGGGCGGCAGTTTCTGCCTCGCTTCCTGCGGTGACAATGGGGTCGAATGCTCTGACACATTCCTCTGTGAAGAGGGTGATTCTGGCTCCTTCTGCCAGCCTCAGACCGGAAGTTGCCAATGCACTCCGGAAGTTGCCGGTGACCTCAGTCGCACCTGCCTCAACGAGTCGGAGTTTGGCGCTTGCCCGGGCTTCCAGCTCTGCGGCGAAGATGGCTGGCTACCTTGCGATGCACAGATCCCAGCCGCGGAGGATTGCAACGGATTGGACGACAACTGCAATGGAGTCGCCGATGAGGAACTCTCTGGTATAGAGCCCTGCCTTAATACCGTCCCCGGTGTCGGCTCATGCCCTGGTTTCCTCATTTGTGAAGCTGAACTCGGCTTCGCCTGCAACGCCCCGCCACCTGAACCTGAGATCTGCGACTATGAAGACAATAATTGCGACAAGCTCGTGGACGAGGGGTACAAGGATCCCGATTCCGGGCTCTATCTGACAGATGCTCACTGTGCCAGTTGCAACAATGACTGCGCTCTGCTCATCGCTGAGCACGCCTACTATACCTGCCAACTTGCGGGAGCAGTTCCTGGGTGTGCCATGAACTGTAGTGAGGGATGGGTAGATCTCAATGAACTGGAGGAGGACGGTTGCGAATGTGAATTCATTTCGGCTGACGACCCTCCCGATGGAATCGACCAGAATTGCGATGGAATAGATGGCGACCCAACCAATGCAGTCTTCGTTTCTACCGTCGGCTCCAACCTCAATCCGGGGACGCCGGAACTGCCAGTCAAGACCATCACGATGGGACTACAAAGGGCTAAGGAGCAGGATAAGGGCCACGTCTATGTGGCAGCAGGGTTCTACAAGGAAACGGTCGCGCTAGTGGATGGCAAGCAACTTTATGGTGGCTTCGCCGCTGATTTCTCCGTCTGGGATGTAACCGCCTGGCTCACCGCCATCGAACCTGCTGCGCAGATCCCCTTGAACCTGCCTCAGGCAACAGTCCTCGCCACCAGCGTGGGAATCACGAAGTCAGCATTCGTCGGCTTCACCGTCAGCGGGCCCCTCGTTGCCGAAGAAGGACGTTCTTCATACGCTATCTACTTACGCGATTGCGGCGGGCAACTCGCCTTGAAAGAGAACGTCATATTGGCTGGAACTGCGGGCGACGGAGTGGATGGCACTGATGGCCAGGACGGCCAGGACGGCTCCCCGGGGCTGGCCGGAAAAGCCGCTTTCGATACCGGTGGTATCAACTGCGGAGGAACTGCTAGCAACGGGGGCCAGGGTGGCCAGATCACGTGTGACGGAACCGACCTCTCGGGTGGCAAGGGAGGCACGGCCGTCTGTCCCGATTACAACGACTTTGCTCCTCCTGGGGACTGCCCGGTGGAAGAGAGCCAGAACCCCAGCATCATGGAGTATGGCACCGGGGGCATGCCTTCGAAACAGGGTGGAGAAGGAGGAGAACCCGGACGCGACGCTACCCAGACGCACATCTTCGATGGCAAGGTCTGCGGTCCTCACCCCCTCAACTGTAGCTACTGCCACCTGAGCCTTTGGGGAACTGACGGCTTCGCCGGGGAGGCGGGGAATACAGGCCAACACGGATCCGGGGGGATCGGGTGCCAGAATGTGCAGGGACAGATAGTCAACGGCGAGTGGCAGTCCATTACCGGCGGTCCTGGAGCCACGGGAACACCTGGCCTCGGTGGTGGCGGCGGTGGCGCTGGCGGTGGCATAGAGACCTTTCAATGCGGTCTGATATCGGGCGGCCATGAGGGCGGGGGTTGGGGCGGTGGAGGCGGCGCCGGGGGGTGTTCGGGTAGCCAGGGAGCTGCTGGCTTTGGGGGCGGGGGCGCCTTCGGAATCATCGTCTTTGGACAACCCGCCGACGGACTCTATCCGCAACTCCAGAACAACCAGGTTGACACCGGATTCGGCGGCAATGGAGGCAGCGGCGGAAAAGCTGGTGTCGGAGGTACGGGCGGCTGGGGCGGCACGGGTGGCAACGATGGAGCCGGCAACGAACTCACCTGGTGCGCCGGTGAAGGCGGCGAGGGTGGTCACGGGGGCAACGGCGGCTCAGGCGGAGGTGGCGGAGGTGGCTGCGGCGGAGCAGCCTATGGCATCTACATCGACCCCGCTAACATGAACGGCCAGTACTTCGTCGATACTGAACAGAACAACGTAGTCGAGTTGCTTGGCTCGTCCGGCGCCGGTGGCATGGGCGGCGACTCCAAAGGAATAAAGGGGGGAAACGGGACTTCCGGCCCACACGCTGAGTTCAATTTCTAGGTTGTCCCATTTCGGCCATCAGGCTACACTGCCAGACCATGAGCAATCAGGACATACTCTCAGTCACGCAGCTTACTTCTCGCATCAAGGAATTGCTGGAGCGTTCCTTTCGAGAGCTTTGGGTCGCTGGAGAGATCGTCGGCTTCAAGCACCATTCATCCGGCCACCTCTACTTCACCCTGAAAGACACGGGAGCTCGGCTTAATGCCATGGTCTTCCGCAGCCAGGTTCGCTTTCTTGCCCTTCGTCCAGAAGAACTTCGCGACGGTGCTCAGGTCCGCTGTCGCGGCAGAATCAATCTCTACGAACCCCACGGCGCATACAAGATTATTGTCGACCAGATGCAATTCGAGGGGCGTGGAGAACTCCTCGAAAAACTGGAGCGTCTCAAGCGAACTCTAGCCGATGAAGGCCTCTTCGCAGAAGCACGAAAGCAGACTCTGCCACTCCTGCCCAACGTCATCGGAGTTGTCACCGCCAGCACTGGGGCCGCCATCCGCGATATCACGCGAGTCATCAACGAAAGAACCCCTAGCCACGTTCGACTCTATCCGGCAGCAGTACAAGGTGCGGCAGCACCCCCCGACATTGTGCGGGGGATTCGCGTTCTCGACCAGGACCCGGCGGTGGACGTTCTCATCGTCGGTAGAGGAGGGGGGGCCTTTGAAGACCTGCTCCCCTTCTCAGACGAAAGGGTGGTGCGCGCGGTGGCGGCTTGCCGCACCCCGATTGTCAGTGCAGTAGGTCATGAAGTGGACTTTCCCCTCTGCGACTACGCCGCCGATGTGCGCGCCCCTACTCCCACCGGTGCCGGTCAACTCGTGGTCCCCGATTCCAGGAAACTAGGCGTTGAACTCAAAGGCGCACATCAGACCATGGAGCGAACGGTGCGACGACTGGTCGAGGAGAGCGAGCTTCAGCTAGCCGACCGCTTCGAGCGGCTAGCAGGCCTGGCTCTACAGCAGTTGGAACGGGCAGAAAACACAACTTCGCATTTGGTGGCCAGACTGGAGGGTGCTCATCCACTTAGCCGACTGGATCGGCTCGCAGAGCGCTTCTCCGGGCTCAGCAGCGCCCTGGACATTGCCTTGCATAACGACATGCAAGACCGCGCTCATCGCTTGGAACGAGCAGCCAGCCTCCTCGAAGAACTGAGCCCCACCGCACAATTTAGGCGTGGGTATGCTCTAGTCCGCAGCGCCACCAACGACAGTCCGATCACGGATGCTGCAGACGCTGCAGTTGGCGACGATGTGGACATCCTCCTGAGTAAGGGAGCACTAGCCGCACGAATCACCGGTCGATCACCGTAGAACTTCAACGGCCCCACCACGTACCGACCTCTTTCCCCCGTTGCGACTGGCAATTGCACAGGTTGCGGGTTATCTTGTCTTTGGCGGACACATTACCAGGAGGTTGCATGCGTCAGGCCTTTCCCTACATCGTCGCGCTAGTATTGCTCGCCTGTTCACCTCCGCTGCGACAAGGTGGAACCGTCGACGTCGACTTTCTGTGGGTAAAGATCAGCGAAGGTGGGAGAGTCCATCAAGGGGGGGCCAGCCACGCAGTACTCAAGGTGGAGCCCAGTTCCTCTGGCATGAGCGTCGGCATCTTCGAAACAAAGCCGGGCGGCACCGGGGAGATGTGGCGATCTGCGATGTGGGTTGCGGCGCTCACTGGCACCCTCAACGCGATGTACAATCCGCTGGACTTCCGCTACTCCGTGCAGACTGAGACGCTCAAGGGAAGGGTGGACGGGCCATCGGCCGGTGGCCTCTTTGCAGTTGCAATAATGGCGGCACTGGCGGGCGACAAGATTGCTCCCGAGGCGACCATGACAGGCTCCATCAATCCCGATGGAACCATCGGCCCGGTGGGCGGCGTAGCCGCCAAACTGAGGGCCGCCATTCAGTTGGGTAAGACTCGCTTCTGTTATCCCATCGGCCAACGCTTTGAACGTAACGCGGTGTCGGGCGAGAGCACAGACATTCTCCAAGTTGCCGCCGATGCCAACGTCGAAGTCGTGGAAGTTGAGGACCTGGCACAAGCCTACCACTGCCTCGTCGCTCGCGAGCAATCCACGGTAACACCTGTGCGTCGTATGCAAATGGCGCTGACCGGGGACATCTTCGATCGCATGAAGCGCAAGACCGAAAACTGGCTGAGTCGCACTGAGGAAACCTATAAGTCCGGCAATAAGCTGAAAAGCAGAGAACGATTCGAATCGTTCTGGGAAGATGCTCGCACAGATTATGATGACGCCGGCGCTCTTCTGCAGGAAGGCCTCGTGGCCGCATCCTACTGGAAGGCCGTATCTGCCTACGTAAACGCCCGATCAGTACTCCTGGCCGCAGCAATGGTCGACCAGCTTTCCGGAGGCGACCCGGTGGAAGCCATCAAGGTCTTCTCATCGGTGGAAACCTCAGCCAAAGAGAGATTAGATGAGGTCTTTGAAGCCCTCGGTCGCGTCTCTCCCGCCAACGTCAATCAGTCGGTGTTGATGCTCGATGCCTACGAGGCAGCTATCTCTGCACTGGTCAGCCGCGAATTCGCCCGAGCTCAATATGGCGCCATTCTCCGCCGCATGAAGGAAAGCCTGGAAAAGGGCAAAGAGTTCCAAACACTGGTTGGCCTCTTCGCTGAACTCTATCAGCCGCTCTCTGAGTTGGCCCTCATGGAGGTCAACGGCGAGTTGGCCATGGACAATCTTGAAATGCTGCTCGCCGACAATGGCAGCCGAACAACGAAACTCGCTCGCATCGAGGAGGTTGCACAGCTCTTTCAGGGAGCCGCTACCGCCAACATCGAGTATTTCGACTCCATCTTCGTGAGGGAAGTAGCTGAAAAGGCCCAGAAGCCACGAGAGGCAGTCTCCGCGGCTCTGCTCGACAAAGAACCCAACTACCGTACCGCACAGTTCAACCTGAAACTCCCCGAAAGCGGCAAGATGGAGCATGCAACCATCGGCCTACCATCGTCTCTGGCCCGTTTGGCTGGAGCCCTTTCGTCCTACTTCGCTTCCTCCACTCTGGTCGCCAAGTTCTACTCTATCGGAGTACGACTGAACGAACACGGGAAAACTGTGGGAGTTGAACGGGAAAAGGCCCTCATCGCAACCCTGGCACTCGCTGAAGAGAAAGCCCGCAAGAACGCTGCCCTGGCCCAGACGCATGCCGGGGCAATCCCGCCCAGCGCGCAAATCGCCTACCAGATTGCAATGGTCCTCCGGGAACGCCCGAGCTACCCGGACAAACTCGAAGCCCTTGAACACTTCTGGCGATCCTCTGTCTGGAGTCAAGTTGCTGTCTATCTCGCCCGCCTTGAGAATGCCGGCACAAAGTGATATAGAGCTAGGTATCTGGATGAATGACCCCTGGGTTGGACGAGGGAGCTGTGGTGTCAACGTACGGCTCCTTTTGACGGTTTGAAGAGGAGGACGGGAGATGCGAAGAGCATTTTGGAAGATCTTCATCGCAGTCATTTTGATCTCTAGTTGTTCGGGCGGGCGCATTATCGAGCCTGAGCCGGTGGTACAGCCGGAGACAGAGCCGGAAATAGACCCCCGTCTGGTCTCCAATGACCCCTTCGACCGGCGGCTCAAACAGTTCGAAGATACCTACACACTCCTGGTCTGCCGGGCAAACATGAATTACGATGCCATGGCCAGCATGGGGATGGTCATCGAGCCGTGGAACCAGATGCACAAGTATGCTGAAGAGAAGAGTACTTCACTGGATCCCTATCTCGATATTCTCAGGCGCAACGGCTATGAGAACCTGGAGTCATTTGAGGCCGCTCGCACAACCATAGACGAAGCCCGAAGAGGCTGGTGGGACGGACTTACCGGCAGCCTCTTTGACATATTAGAGGGTTGCAACAAACCCGCACCCTGAGCTGAGGAACCACAACTAATGTCGGAACGAACACGCAGTCGGCAACAACGACGCAAGCTCCTAATTGAACTGGTTCAAAGGGAGGAAATCGCGAGCCAGAACCAACTGCAGGGACATCTGAGTCGCTACGGCCTTGAAGTCAATCAGGCAACACTCTCCCGAGATCTTCGGGAACTGGGAATCATCAAGGTTCCGTTAGGTTCTACGGGAAGCCGCTACGTCCTTCCGGGTGCCAAAGCCTCCCCTCGGCGACAATATGAGGAGACCTTCAAGAGACTGGTCCTTTCCATTGAGCGCTCCGGGAACACTTTGGTGCTTCGCACCAATCCTGGACATGCCCAAGCCGCTTGTCTGGCCCTTGACAATATTCGCTATGACGACGTCCTCGGAACCGTAGCCGGGGATGACACCTTCATCGCCATTCTCGCCGAGAACGCCGATTGGGAAGCGGTGCGCAGACAGCTACTTGCAATGGTCGGACTGGTCGCCATGGACAATTGAACGTTCTCCAGGGCACAAATATGGAGGGCGTTGGACTCACCCGTGAACCCAACCCAAACGCGAAAAAAACAGTTGATATGGCGGGGGGGCTGGGGTAGTTTTATGCGGATTGCAGTGTGAAAGCTTGCTGTTTTGGAGGAACCAATGAAGAAGCTCGTAGCCCTTCTTGTTCTGCTCTCGTTCGCCTCGTTTGCCTGCTATAACACCTATCAGGTCGGCATCGATACAATGAAGCAACTGCAGACTGCTGAAGGGGGCAACACCAAGGTAGTCGAGTCGAAGGAGGGTAAGAACATCGAAGTTACCCGCTCAACCCGACTCTTCGTCAGGGATGTGGATAGCAAACGCTACATGATTACCCCCTATAACTTCAAACTGACAAACTCCCAGCTTGTTGCATCTGACCGTGACTACATCTTCATGCTCAACTCCCTCACCGGAGGCGGCGACGGTGAAGTGGACCTGCTTTCCACACCTAAAACCGTTCTGCTCATCGGCGCTGGAGCCGCGGCCGTGGCTGGCATTATTGTCGTCACCGTGCTCACCGCTGGCCAGAAATCGTTCACCGGCGTCGAATAACAAGTGGCGCTCCGCCGCTCCGCTCCTCCAGTTCTTACAATTGCAGTTCTTTTCCTTAGTTGCGCCTCTGCGCACCGCGCGGTTGGCAACTCCGATTCGGGGCCGCCCACAGAAGAGACTCTGCCAGTAGAAGATGGCCAGGATGAACCCGGCTGCCAGACCGTGCCTCCCCTTGAGAAGAGCAAGTGGTACCATGAAGCTATCGGCTACGAGATCTTTGTGCGCAGCTTCTACGACTCCAATGGCGACGGGATTGGAGACCTCCAGGGCATCCTTGAGAAGCTCGATCACATCAATGATGGCAACCCGGAGGGAGGCAGTGATTTAGGGGCGACTCTGCTCTGGTTGATGCCCACCTTTCCTTCCCCCAGCTATCATGGCTACGACGTCACCGACTATCGTGGTGTCAATCCCGACTACGGCTCTCTGGAAGATCTCCAGATGCTCGTCGCTGAAGGGAAGGAGCGGGGGATCAAAGTAGTTCTGGACCTCGTCCTCAATCATAGCTCAAAAGAGCACCCATGGTTCGAGGACTCTCTCAATCCCGCTGCGCAAAAACGCGATTGGTTCGTCTGGTCCGATGAATTCCTCGACTGGAAACGCCCCTTTGGTGGTGCAGCCGGCACGTGGCACGCAGCCGCTGGCGCCTACTACTACGGAATATTCTGGTCCGGCATGCCCGATCTCAATTACACAAATCCGGCCGTTCGAACCGAGATGACAGATGTCGGTCGATTCTGGCTGGAGGACGTCGGCATTGCCGGGTATCGGCTTGACGCCATCCGTTACATGGTTGAGAAAGGCCCCGAGGGACTTCAGGACACACCCGCCACCATGGCCTGGTGGGAGGAGTTCTCCAGTGCAATACACGAGGTCGACCCGGATGCCTTACTGCTGGGTGAAGCCTGGGCCTCCAACTCTATCGCCGCTAAATACCATGTGGACGGCAGAGCTCTCGACCTCACCTTCGATTTCGACCTCATGGAGGCCGTAGTAACGGGAATGCTGGCGGAGGAGCCAGCCGACATAGAAAACGTCCTCTGCCGCTTCGCCGCTCAATTCCCCGCCGGTGCCGGCGACGCGACCTTCCTCACCAACCACGACCTCGTACGACTCGCCTCTCGAGTCAAGGGCAGGCAAGAACTGATGCGCCTGGGAGCAATGCTCCTCTTTTCTCTGCCTGGCGCACCAATGATCTACTATGGACAGGAAATCGGAATGACCAACGGTCCTTTGCTAAAAGATGAGCACAAGCGACTGCCAATGCAGTGGGACGCTACGCCCACCGCTGGCTTCACTACCGGGAAACCGTGGCTGCCCATAAACGGCGACGCCGACACCGTGAACGTCGCTGCACAACTGAATAGCCCCAGCTCTTTGCTCTCACTCTATCGCCAACTCATCGCTCTGCGACAAACCCACAAGGCACTGCGAACTGGCGGATTCCAGCCATTACCCGCGACCGCCAAAACTGCCTACGATGTCTGGGGATTTCTGCGCTACGAATCCCACTCAACAGTGGTCGTCTTTGTCAATTTTTCCGAAGCACCCGCCCTCGATGCCAGCCTCACCCTTCCCGAGGGAACAAGTTCTGACTCCGCCAAGCGGGTGTTTCCGGACGATACCCCAGCAGCTATCGAAGGGGATTTGGTGCGAGTGGGAGATGTCTCCCCTTACTCCCTTGTCATTGTCACACTCTGACCATTTTCCCTGGTACCAAGATCTTCAAAGCGCCCGAAACGCAGGTGCGTACCGTTCATATGTCTCAACCAGCGCCTCCGGTATGACGCGCGCATCAGCCAACACGGTAAAGGCGTTGCTATCGCCCAGGAATCGAGGCACCACGTGCCAGTGAATATGGTCTTCCAACCCAGCACCTGCCGCCTTTCCGAGGTTCATTCCAAGGTTGATGCCGGCGGGGGAAAGCACACTCTCCACAAGACCCGTCGTGAGACGTAGGGTCTCATTAAGATCCACCATTTCTGCCGCGCTCAAATCAGCCAACGAGGAAACGTGGCGGTGGGGGATGACCATCAGGTGACCACTGATGTAGGGATAGCGATTGAGCATTACGAGTGAATGCGTAGTGACGTGCAACACCAGAGTCTCTGAGGATACGCCCCTCTTCAAGGCTTCGCACACAAAGCACTTCATGGCCTTTGCTCCCAGGATGAACTCCATACGCCAGGGGGCCCAGACCACATCCATGACTACTCTTTGAAGAGGTCGAGTTGAGGCAGGTCCACAGGCAAATCGATGACGCCGAGAAAGTGAAGGATGAAGGCGGTTGCACCACCAGCCAAAGCCAGCAGCAACAACAGAATGATAATCAGAGGCACGGTCCCCATACCACCCTTGCCCACCGCCGACAGGTCCTCACTGAGGCTGGGGGATGTGCTAGCCGCCACCGGCGCTGAGGCTGGCACCTTGATCTCCCCCGTCCGAGAGAGCAAGTCCTGAGCCTGCTCTCGCAGGATCCCTGGATCGGTCTGGTGGGCGCTTTCAAGCAACTCCTTGGCCTCAGCCTGGAGACCGCTATCGCCCTTCGCTCCGCTGCGCGCCTGATCGAGAAGTTCGAATGCCTCCCGCAACGCGGCAGATTGCTCCGGCGAATAGGCCTGCGTTGACCCCACAGCTTCCATCGCCTCTGCCGGCGATTTCCCCGTTTGCATGGCCTCCAGGATACGCTGTTTATCCTCCGGCGAATAGGCCATCGTGCTCTCGCTACCATCAACTGCCGGCATGTAGGCCATCGTCCGAGCCCCGCCATCATCAACCGCCTCGGGCGCAGCTTCGCTATCTTCAGCCATCTCCTGGCTCACGGCGGGCATGTAAGCCATCGTCCCCGCCATCGCATCATCTTCGGGCTCAACCGCCCGATCCTTTCCGACCATTCCCTTAAGACGAGCCACATCTTCCGCGGTGTAGGCCCCGGTTTCATCGCTCTCCAAATCCTCTTCTGGCGTTCCTTCTGCTGCTGGTGACGGTGCCTCGGTTGGCGCAGCCTCTTCCATCACCAGCTTATCGAACCCCGCTTCGCGGGCATCGAACATCAGCGTGGCGGCCATGCCCATGTCCTCTTCGGGGGCGGCAGGGCTCTCCTCAACTTCTGCCTCTGCTCTGAAGGCCGCCGCTTCGGCCGGATCAAATGCCATTGTCTGGGCAGGCGTAGGAGCTTCAAACTCCGGTACGGGCTCCGGCTCGGGCTCCAAAGGTGCTTCCAACTCCGTTGGAGCTTTCGGCTCCTCCGTGGCCTTGGCAACACTCTTCTGTGCCATATCCCGAAAAGCTGCAGCCTCCGCCGGGTTGAAGGCCATGGTCTGAGCAATCTCCGGGGCTTCGTCAAGATCGGGCTCAGGAATTGGCTCAGGCTCAGGAGCCGCAGAGGCTTCGGACGCGGGAGCCGCATCAGGCTCTGATCCAGTGCCTGCCTCTACAGGCGCGTCCGCTTCTACGGCCGCCGGTGCCGCTTCCTCAGATGCCGCCGGCGCCGTCTCGGCGGACTGGGCCGCACGCTCGGCCTCGATACGCGCCTTCTCCTTTTGTAACTCCTCCGACATCCATGCCGGCATCGCCACTATGGTCTTGGCAGTGTCGTCTGCTTCATCTTCCTCGTCGTCGCTCACAAACGCAACGAACGGTACGAGCCCGGCAAAAAGTGGCAACAGCGCCAGGAATCGCCCCGAAAGCAGGACCCCACAACCGCCGTCAGCCATGGCCAGTCCGACCGCGGCCAGAAGTGCCAACAGCATTACCAGGAAAGTGTTGGAATGGTGCCAGAGTTTCATTGTCCGGTAGAGCATTTTGGGTATCATCAGTTCCCCTGTTCCAGAAAGCACTTGTGAGTATAGCAACCGGGCGAGAGGCGCTTCAAGCAAAAAGGGGTCAAGAGCCCTTCTCGAAATCGTCAAACGCGGCCAGTAGTTGGTCTCGACTGACCAGTTCAGAATCAATCGCTCGCTTGCTCGAAAGCAATTCTCCTGGCAATTCCTTGAGGAACCGAGAGGCTCGAGCAGGACGCAACTCGCCCCTCTCCTCCTTCTGCCGATAGGAAGAGAGGAAGAGGTTCTTGCGAGCTCGGGTAATAGCCACATAGAAAAGACGCCGTTCTTCCTCTAGCCCAGCTCCATCACCCACCGAACGAAAGTGTGGAAAGGTCCCCTCTACCATCCCGATAATGTAGACAGCCTGGAATTCCAGCCCCTTGGACGCGTGTACCGTCATCAGCGTCACCAGGTTCTTAGGGCCCTCCCCCTGGGAGTAGTCCGACTCCCGTTGCTCCATCGTAATACGTTCAAGGAACCCTGGTAGCGTCGTGAAAGCACCTTCCTCCAGACCCCGCTCCAGGAGCACTCGAACCGCGGCAAGCACCTTGTAGACTCCGGTACCCCTGACGATCAGATCGTCCCGCACTCCCACGTCGTCCAGAAACCGGTCGTAAAACGAGAGCAACGCCATGCCCTTGCTCTCTCTCACTTCCTCGTGGCCGCGCTGCACCCGGTCCACAAATCCCTGCAGCGCTCGACGCGTTCGCACAGCCAGAGCCCCATCGCCCTGTTCAAGAAAGGCTCGCGTTGCGGAAAAAGCCGAGCGCTGATTCTCTCGCCACGCCTCAAGCTTCTCCAATGTCACCAACCCGATCCCTCGGGCGGGGTAGTTGATCACTCTCCGGAATGATGCCTGGTCGTGGGGGTTACATGCCAGCCGTAAATAGGCAAGAATGTCCCGCACTTCTTTGCGCTCGAAAAAGTCATATGAACCCACCACCCGATATGGGATTCCGGCTATGCGAAAGGCCTCTTGGAGCTGCTTCGACTGTCCTTTCGTACGATAGAGAACCGCTATCTCTCGAGCAGGAATACCCTCTGAACCGGTCATTTCACGCACCCGCTCCGCGACGTCACGAGCCTCTTCCTGCGGATTCTGGTAACGCAGCCGCAAAGCCGGAACTTCGTTGGCAGACTCGGTCCACAACTCCTTCTCCCGGCGCACCGTGTTCTGCGCAATGAGCGCATTGGCCAACTGCAGGATATTACGCTCCGACCGGTAGTTGCGGGTCAATTTGATGACCTTTGCGCCAGCAAAAACCCGGTCAAACTCCAGAATGTTTTCGACCCGAGCCCCACGCCACCCATAAATGGACTGATCGTCATCTCCCACTACGCAAAGGTTGTTGCGCTCATCAACCAACTGCTTGAGCAACCTGAACTGGAGCATGTTGGTATCCTGGTACTCGTCTACCAGAACATAGTCGTAGAGACTCTTGTACTCCGTCCTGACCTTCTCGTTGCCCTCAAGAAGATTAACCGGCAGCAGAATAAGATCGTCGAAATCCAGACTCTCCGCCAAACGGAGCCGCCGCGTATACTGGTCGAAGAAACGCAGCAAGAGGATCTTCTTCTTCGGTCCGAAATTCGTCGCGTACTTCTCTGGGATCTGCCCACACCCCTTGACCTGCATCAGAAAATCTTCGGTCTCTTCCAGCGATAGATCGTTCTCGGTGGTGCCCATTTCCAGTCTAACCTGCCTGACCATCGCATTTCGATCAGCCTCATCCATGACCATCACGTGACCACGCAATCCCAGGTGACGGCGACTTCGCCGCGCCATCGATAATCCCAACGAGTGAAAGGTGGAAATAACCACGCCACTGGAACGCTCTGCCCCAACCAGATGTTGGATTCGCTCCTTCATCTCGTTGGCCGCCTTGTTCGTGAATGTGACCGCTAGAATCCGCGAGGCGGGGACCCCATTTGCCAGCAGATAGGCAATTCGGTGGATAATGACCCGGGTCTTTCCTGACCCGGCTCCCGCCAGTACGAGTACCGGACCCTCAGTCGCCTCAACAGCCTCTCGCTGCTCCTTATTGAGTCCGGCAACCAGTTCTGCCCGCGTCTGCATTCGATTCCTAGTGCACGCAGCTCTCCGGACCGCCAGAATCATAGGGGAACTGGCGGTGCTCTACCACCAACTCCAGGAGTGCTTCCGCGCCGTCCCAACCCCGACAGAACCAGCCGTCGAGGAAGTCTACCAGATCCACGCCCGTAACCCCCCGGTCGACGAAGTGACCTGACGGGAGGTAATTGAAGATGGCATCATAGATGGCGGCTGCACGCCCGTCAATGCCATCGAAGGACTCACCGCCTGAACCATCCGATAGGTCATAGAGCAGAGCCGCCACAAGGAGCGGTGAAACCGGCCCGTCCATAGCCCCCGACTCGGTCAGAAAAGAGAAGGGTGAATCTTGTGTCTCCATGCGCTCTACAACATAGACGCCACTGGGCCGACTATTGACGAAATCGGCCACGCCAAGGGCATCCCCGGCAAAAAACGTAGAAACACCAGCGGCCCAGGCCTCCCGGGGATCAGTTCTGGTCCCATTCACCTCGATACCCGGACTATCATCCAGACTCACCTGTTCCAGGGCGAACTTAAAAAACTCCCTCAGAATCACCATGTCATCGAATTCATCCCGGTCACTATCCTTGCCCTGCACAGACAACGCGCCAAACTCCGAGCAAAGCCCCTGCTCATACAGGTAGCTGCTACAAAACAGCGTGTCAGTGGTGTCCGCACCGGTCGCCCAGAAGACACTCAGCTTGCCAAGCTCCTTGCCAGTATGAAGGCGAATGCCATCGTATCCCTCAACCAGAACATCAAGAATATTGAAGGCCCCCGAGCCTACTATCTCAGGAATATCAAAATCGATCACCGGCGACTCGATCACCGATTCGTCCACCGACAGGGACGAAACCGCATAAACCTCTTGGAACTTGGGGTGATTCATCACCGCAATGGGATGAAGTCCTTCCTCCAGATTGGTCATGGAATACACCACGATATAGACACCGGGAGTTCCCTTATTCGAGAATTGAATCTCGTAGTCACCCAACCGATCAGTAGTGCCTAAGCCCAGCAAAACTCCATCCCCCTTATGCCGCAGCTCGACCACAATATGCCGCGCTGGCTTCCACGTCCCGGCACGAAAACCAGTTTCGTCAAAAGTGCGGTCAGCGTAGCGAATTCGTCCTCGAATTACCTGGCCGCAGTTCTCGTTGGAGAATGTGGCCACCTCCACCCCCGACCCGGCGCCACCATAATCGTCGTCACCCGGTGCGAATGAACCATCCACCAGTTCATTCTCGCCGCAATAGTTCATGGTCACTGTGTAAGCCGCCCCACAGTAATTGTAACTGCAATTCGAGCAATCGGAATAGAAGTCAACGCGGACCACGTAAGTTCCCACGGGTGCCAGGTCGGGAGGCCAATAAACGTTTTCGTTGTTGATACCGTCAATATCGCAAGCCGGATTGGAATCGAGGTCCAATTCACCCCCTGCAGGGCTGTACTGGTCGCCATACCACAACTCATAACCGCCCGGCTCAACGACGTGCAGATCAACGTCAGTAGGGGTATCCCAACTAATGCTCACCTGGACCTCGCCAGAACCCACTGCCTCAACATCCATTTCCCTGGTCACAACTGGAGAGTAGTGCCCAGATACATCTTGCAGAGCAAGACGCAAAACCAGACTCTCCGGAGCCTGCTCCCCATCCAAAAACGCCCGCAGCAACAACAATACTTCTTCCTCACCAACAGACCCCGATAACGGCACCTGGTAGTACCCGGAATAGGCGGACGCACCGACTAAAATGCCTACTATTTCACTTGGATACGAGAAATCGCCGAAGTCAAACATGACCTTCGCCGAACCACCGGTGATGATATACTCATTCCCCTCCAGGAGTGGATCGGCAAGATCCCATTCCGGGCTGGCCTCAGGTATCTCCCCAGGCACAAATATGCCGCCCTCCACCCTGAAGGGCGGCCTTGGAGTATTCTCCAGCTCGAACCTCAGATGGGGATAAATATCCTCATAATCACCATCTGAAATCTCAATGGGGACCACGTAGGACCCATCCCCTCTTGAGTTGTCGGCAGCTACCGTGTAGAGAATCTTGTACTTGCCAATCCCAATCTCCTGAATCACTTCTGCGCCCTTCACAAACTCTGAGTCCAGAGCCCCGAAATCTGCTTCAACCTCAAGCCCCGCGATCCCAGTAGATAGGATGACTTCTATTCCCGTGCCGTTCGACACGGCTGAAACATCCGCATACACCTGCTGGAAACGAAAATCAGGGTTGTCGAGATCAACGCCAATCGCGTCCTCAGCAACATACCCATCCAATTGGGCCACGAGTTCCAGGTTGAGAAAATCTGTATCCCAGTCTCTCGTATCCAGGACAAAACTCGTGGGGGCCTTAGTGTCTTGAAAGACCACCTCACCCTCAATGGTCACCACCAAGTCATCCAACAAAATCTCTGCCACGCCTTCTGGAACTATCTCAACGGTCACCGAACCACTCAAAATGGAGCCATTTGCCGGCCCCCCAAAGAGCACCACAAAAGGCGTGGCCGTGGTGACCTCACCCTGAATATCCGGGGCGTCAATAGCTTCACCCATTGCATCTTGTTGGGTGTCCTGAAGAGGTTCTCGCTGCTCGCTTGATTCAGTCGAGATCAATTCCAGGTGGGAGGGAGCGTCCTGCGGCAGGCCATCGAGGTATCCAGTAGAGTCAAGCTGGGGAGCATGGTCACCCCGGGAGACCTGGTCTACGGCAGCAAGTTGATCTGGGGGGTCGCTGTCGGTGGAACCAGCGCAGCCTGCGAGAAGCTGAAACATCAGGCCTGCGACCCACCATCTCATCCCATGACCTCATCTGGATGAAAGAGAAGAGTAGGTATCGGAGCCAGTTTTGCGACGTTCTCAGCCACCCGCCCAAAGACCATCTCCGCTAAAACTCCATGACCCCGCTTCGGAATAATGATCAAATCAGCTTTCTTTGCCACCGCGGCCGAAGCTATGGCCTCTGCCTCGTCACCCGCAGTGGCCACTTCACAGGTAACCCGGTCCATGGAGATATCCTCTTCAAGCCCCGCGAGCAGATCTTCGAACTTGACGTCCATCTTCCGCAGCAGGCTTGAGGGCAGCACAAGTGGCGGCTCCCCCGGCAAGGCGGGTATGAACGACGGGATCTTCATTACATGGAAGAGTTCAAGGGAAGCGCCCAATTGCCTGCAGAGGCAGGCAGCATAGCCTGCCCCACGCAACGATGTCTCTGAGAAATCGGTAGGATAGAGCACTGTATTAATGCTGGTCGAATCCGGCGGAATACAGTTTGCTGAGACAAAGAGAGTAGGCTGTTTTGCATTGCGCAGAACATTGGCAGAAGTGGAGCCCATGAGTAATGCCTTGAATCCCTGCCCGCCCAAGGCAGATATGCAGGTCAGGTCCATCTCTTCTTCCCGGGCATAGGCAATTATCTCTCGCGAAGCCCAGCCCTTCAGACGTACCACTTCACAAGTTATCTCACGCTCTCGAACCTCGTTGGCAAGGCTCTCCAACCAGGCATTTCGTTTGGCCTCGACATGTTCGAGGAATTCCACCAGACCTTGTGAAGAATGGTCCGCCAGCGCCGCTTCCTCTTCATCGACGTGGCAAAGATAGATGGTGCCATCAAACTTCTCGGCCAATGCCAGAGCAGGAGACATGACCTTGAGAGAGTTGGGCGAGAAATCCGTTACAACCAGAATCTTCTTGAACATGTCCACACACTCCGCAAATGGTTCAATTCCGATTATAGCCACCACCCTCAAACCGCGCAATGAGATATCTGAGGGAATTGATCTCCTTGAAACCGGCTCGCTGTGCTGCCCAAAAGGGGGGCTAGTTCTTTTTGCCGACTACTACTCGAGTTGGGCGGATGACTGTGTCACCGAGGCGATAGCCGGGGAGGTAGACCATATGGATGCGGTCATGTTCGGCTGCAGACTTCACGGGTGCAACTGAGATGGCTTCGTGGATCTCGGGGTCAAATAGCTCTCCCACCTCGCCGTACCGTTCAAGCCCAAGATTCTTGAACGTCCGGCAGATGCCGCCGTAGACCAGCCCGACTCCTTCCAGCAGCGCATGAAGATCACCGGAGAGTTCGGCTGCCTGCAGGCTCCGCTCCAGGTTATCCAGGGGCTCGAGCAGTTGCTCGAAAAGTCGGGCCTTCTCCTGGAACAGCCGTTTCTCTCTATCCCTCTCTAGCCGTTCCCGGATTCGGGTCATCTCCTGCTCGCTACCCCGGTGAGCAGAGTAGGTTGCCTGGAGTTTCTTCTCCAGTTCATCGATCTTCGACTCCAGACGTTGGACGAAACTGGCTGAGAAAGTGGGCTCAGGTTCGGGCCGCTCGATTGTCGGGGCGGCCTCGGTCTCCTCTGCCACCTCCGGAACCTCGCCGAGCTCGGCATCAACTTCTTCCGGGAGCTCATCCTCGATAGGAATCTGGATTGGCTCATCAGTTTTGTCTTTTTTTCGTGTCATGCTCTCCTCCTGTCGACACGATTCGCACCTAAGATAGTCGACTTTCGCCTAACCGCAACCATCTCGTCAAGCCCGCTTGGAATCGGCAGTGCGTTTGCGGAAGAAGAGTCGCAGTGGGGTTCCATTGAACTCGTAGGTCTCCCGCATTCGGTTAAGAATGTAACGCCGGTAGGTCTCGTGGAATGCTTCCACCCGATTGACGTGGAAGATAAATGTGGGGGGAGCGGATTGCGGCTGGGCGCAGTAATAGACCCTCCCGGGCCGGTGCTTGTGCAACGGCGGAGGGTTGCGTCGCACAGCCGCTTCGACAAAGCGATTAAGCTCGCCGGTCGTAATGCGTCGACTCCAATTCTCTTTCACCCTTTCTGCAGCGCCCAACACTCTTTGAACCCCTTTGCCAGTGAGGGCCGATGCGAAGAGGACAGGAACGTGAGCAAAGGAAGGGAACTTGGTATGCAACGCTTTGACAAACGTCTGGGCCGTCCGTCCGTCCTTCTCGATGAGATCCCACTTATTGAAGAGGAAGACCATGCCCCTTCCGCGCGCCTCAGCCAGGCTCGCAATCTTAACGTCCTGATCTTCCATGCCAAAGCGAGAATCGAGCAGAAGCACGACAACATGAGCTCGCTCCATTCCCTTGATGGAGCGCAGCACGCTGTAGTGCTCGATGGAATCCTTGATCCGCTTCTTGCGTCTCATCCCAGCGGTATCGACGAGCACGTACTCTCGACCATCATCCGTGGAGAGGCGAATGTCCACCGCGTCCCGCGTCGTGCCCGGCATATCGCTCGTAAGTAATCTCGTCTCCCCCAGTAACTGGTTGATGAGAGTTGATTTGCCCACATTGGGTCGGCCGACAACTGCGATGTGCGGGATCCCTTCCTCCGGCAAAGCCTCCAGCGGGTTTTGCTGGAGAGCCAATATCACGTCATCAAAGAGAGCTAGCACTCCACGGCCATGAGTGGCAGAGATGAAATAGACCGCGTCAGACGCCAGACGGAAGAACTCGTACGCTTCGCTCTCTTTCTCCGGAGAATCCACCTTGTTGACGACATGAAAGATCGGCTTCTCCCAGCGGGAAACCATCCGGTGTATTTCCTCGTCTACGGGGTTAAGGCCCGCTTTTACGTCCATGAGAAAGATGATGATGTCGGCTTCGTCCAAAGCCAACTCGACCTGATCCTTCATGACCTTCAGGAGTGGGTCTTCCGGATTTGGATCAAAACCACCGGTATCGATCAGATCGAACTCCACATCTTCATGCTCGCATCGACCGTAGAGACGGTCCCGCGTAACACCCGGGACATCCTCCACAATGGCAATCCGTTCGCCAACGACACGATTAAAGAGCGTCGATTTACCCACATTGGGACGGCCAATAATGGCAACCAGTCGACTCATATTTCAAACCCGACCTTCTTCATACCCTTGAGCGACCGAGTCCACTCTTTCTCGATACGGACATGGAGTTCCAGGTAGACCCTGGATTTGAGGTAGTCTTCCATTTCGGCCCGGGAGCGACTGCCGATTTCCTTGATCAGTCGGCCCTGCTTGCCGATAAGCATCCCTTTCTGGCTCTTCCGCTCGACGTGAATTGATGCCACAACATGCAGCAAGGGGTCCTCTCTCTTACGCTCTTCGACCAGATCGATGGAGACCGCCACGGAGTACGGAATCTCCTGTCTGGTCATCAGGAAGACCTGCTCCCTCACAAACTCTGTGATAATGAAATCCCGGCTGCGGTCGGTCAGTTGCCCTTCCTTGTAGTACTTCTCGCCCTCGGGCATCAACTGCTTGGTTTCTTCGAGGAAGAGAGGCACGCCATCTCCATGGAGAGCCGCCATGGGAACAATAGCCGCGAAAGGAAATGCCTCAGAGTAAGTAGCGATAAGTGGCAACAACTTCTCTTTGCGGACGTTGTCCACCTTGTTGACCGCGAGAATAACGGGCAACCCGGTTTCCCGCACGCGCTCGAGAATCTCGAGGTTCAAGCGGGACGGTTCGCCCCGCTTGGCCTCTTGCCCCGCGTCCACCATGAAGCAAACGCTATCGGCACCATCGAGGGAGGAGTAAGCAACGTCCACCATCACCCGATTCAGGCTTCCCTTCGCCTCGTGGATCCCCGGCGTGTCCAGAAAGACCACCTGACAATCGTCGTAGGTGGCAATGCCGGTTATCTTGTTGCGCGTTGTTTGCGGCTTGGGAGTGACGATTGCCAGCTTGGTACCCAGGACGTTGTTCATCAGCGTCGACTTGCCAACGTTTGGACGACCAACAATGGCCATGAATCCGGACCGATACTTTATGGAGTCGCTCATAATGCTCTCCGCACGTGTTCGCGGAGGACTTCCAGGACGCCCTCCACGGACAGGTGAGTTGTGTCCACGATAATTGCGTCGTTGGCCGCCTTCAATGGTGCCACCGCCCGACCTGAATCCTGCCGGTCCCGAGCTCCTATTTCCTCAACTAATTCAGCCATAGAGACCTTCTCACCCGCCTCCTGCAATTGAAGATAGCGGCGGCGTGCCCGCTCCTCCACATCGGCCACCAGAAAGAACTTCACATCGGCATCGGGGAAGACAACGGTGCCGATATCTCTGCCTTCGGCCACCGCTCCGCCAACTCTGGCGAATTCCCGTTGACGTTGCAGCAGTGCGCTGCGCACCCTCGGCTTGGCGGACACTTGCGAAGCAAGAGGCCCCATCTCCGGTCCACGCAACAGCGTCGTAACATCCATTCCATTCAGGTTGACGCGATTGACGGTACCTTCGAGGCTAAAGGTAATTGGGAGGGAAGCGGCGATGTCCGCCAGGCCATCTTCATCGTCGTGGCTAACGCCATTGTCACGTGCGAGCCACCCGATGGCCCGGTAAAGTGCCCCGGTCTCCACATAGGTGAGGTCAAACTCACGCGCCAGCGAAATAGCGAGAGTACTTTTGCCCACACCTGCGGGACCGTCCACCGCTACCACAAGCTTCCCTTTCTCCTTGATCATCTGCTCGCTCCTGCACGCGGGCCCGCCATCGGGCGGCAGTATAGATAACTCCTGCGAAAATACCTAACGCTTTGTTGCGAGCCGGTTTTTCTTGCATGGACGTTGTAACCCCCGCATATTGGGGCGGGTATATCATGGATTTCGTCACCATATTCCTGCTTCTGATCCCCGTGATCGCGCTCTATGTTCGGGCTCCCACTGCCTTTGTCACAACGGGGGACGCTGCATTAAACCTGGGGCTCATTGCAGTTATTACGCTGCTGTTCCTGGGTATCGCCACCGCCTTCATGCACCTCTACATCTTCCGCCGAACGCGCCGTGCGGCGACACGTGATGAAGAGGTTTCGCTCCGGCTGGGGAGAGCAAACCAGCTCTTCGTCTACGGGCTGGCCGGACTCTATTTCGCCACCGTACACTACTTGTTGCTGAAGGAGAGCTTCGAGGCGATCTTCTTTCCCAGTGAGTGGTTCCTGGTATCCGACCTCCTGCTCCTGCAGCCTTTCCTGGTCCCGTTCGTTCTCTTCCGAGCCTGGGTGAGCACCATCGGCTTGCGGGTGAGAGGACGCCATGTCAGCTACCGGGAGGAACTGGGCCGGCAGATACGGACCACCGGCATCCTGCTGGCTCCACAACTCCTCTACCTGAACCTCTATCGGTCAATTATCCAGGACATCCCAGGACTGGACCGTCACTTCGCTGAACATCCGCTCATGGGTTTTGTTGTTGCCGGAACGTTGCTCTTCACACTCTTCGTTTTCTCGCCCTACTTCATTCGACTTCTATTTGCCCGAGTTGATCTCGCTCGGCATCCCGGTGGCGTGGAACTGCTGCCAATGCTGGACTCTCTCGCCCGCCGTACCAACATCGCCCTCGACCGCGTGCACGTCTGGCTCACCCGGGAGAGACGCATCGCCAATGCAGCGGTGAGTGGGCTTTTCCGCCGACAGCGAGCCGTCTTCTTGACAGACCATCTGCTCCGCTCCCTGACTTCCTCGGAAGTAGTGGCCGTCGTTGCGCACGAACTTGGCCACACACGCTTTCTCCATCTTCTCTTCAACTTCCTGCTGGCCATCATGTCGGGAATCTTCGTTATCTGGGGACTTGTTCTCATGACCGACGTCATCCATTCCCAGGAGGAAGCCGGCATCGCTATTGTATTGTTGGAGGTAGTCTATATCTCCGTTGTCTTCGGGCTCTTCGCTCGACGTTTTGAGCGGCAGGCTGACCTCTACGCTGCCCATGCTACGGGATCGGCTGAATTGGTCTGCTCAGCACTGTTGAAGCTGGCAATGGCCAACGGAGTTTCGGTCAAGAAGGCATCACTCACCCATCCATCTATCCATGCGCGAATCAAGCGGTTGGCCGCCCTCTCTCGCAAACACCAGGGCAATTTCAAAAGGCCGGTGGCCATCGCCGTAGTCGCCAATGCTGGAATTGCCGTGGGACTAATCGCCCTTTTCGCCTACACCATCATGAAACTGAGCGAACTACCGCTTTAGACGGCTAGCGCTCCGCAGTGTCGACCCGGAAGGTGTGAGGGGTGCTGGTGAAGGCCTCTCCGACAAGCGTAAGTCTATCGTCGCCGCTATCCCATGCCGATGGGACTGTTGCACATGGGGTATTCTCCCCATCCAAGGTGCACCGCGCCGGGACCGGGGTCCAGGGGAGAGTGAGATGAATCTTGACTGACTCTGCCCCCTCAAGTTCACCCAAGGTGACCTGCCAGGCCCCCTCGAGCCGCTCGATGCGGACGTTCAGTCGAGCGTCGCCAACCCGCACCCCGGTCGCCTCCAACCAAGACCAACCATTTGGCAGGTGAGGCGCAAGGTAGAGCGTATTGCCTTGAGCATCGGCACGATTGCCGAGAACGTAGGACCAAGCTGCATCCGCGAGAATTCCACCCTCCCACGGTCGGTAGCGAGCAGTATAGTCCCCTATTCCACCCGCCGAATCGTAGATGAAATGGAGCGGGGCATGATCATCGAGAATCTGATATTCGGGCGTCGTCCCAGAGGCCGTAGCGTGCAAAGCAAGAGCGTTGAATGCTGCTTCACCGAGAGGATGGTGAGTAAGAGCTAGATTGTCCAGAAAGTAACCGGGGGACATGCCAGTGTGAATGCCCTTACTGATGGGCAGCCCGAACATGTTCTGCTGGGCCTCATGCAGAGGCGAAACGAGGATACCATCTTCGCCATCAAGGAGCTTGATCGTCTCCTCGAGATTGCTCAATGCGACAGGGTCATCCGGTGTCAGGAAACCACTCCACAACGGCTTAGTGTTCACATCTTCGAAGGGGGCCGGGGCAGGTTCCAGATCGGCGCTATAAACATATGGGTGGTAATACCCGTCATCCGCCAGAAATGTCGCTTTAACCGCGGCCCGTACCTCCAGGGCCCTGGCCCGCATTTCTTCGGCCTCTGAGTCGCGGCCAATCACTTCCGCCATCGCCGCTAACCTCTCAGCCGCGACCGCCCATAAGAATGACGAATTGGCGGAATGGAAGCCATCCTTAAACTCCTCATCTATGGCGAGCCCATGGGCGACTGCCATTGCCGTTCGGAAGGTCTCGTCTGTGCTGAAGGGCAGCAGATCTCCATCGAAGAACTGACCTTTCAACGCAAACCGCATCCACTCAAAATACTCCTCAATGAAGTCATCGCGCCCTGATGCACTCCAATACCACGAGAACATCAACGGAATGTAGCTGGGGCTCTCTGCACGGGAGCGGCCGGTCATCACGGGCATGGCAGCCCAGTCCGGCTCAGGACCCGCTTCTGATGATTGGTAATCCCCGAAATAGGAATTGCCAATCGAGCCCTTCACCAGCGCAGCCAGGTGAAGATAGTCGAGTTGGGCCCGCAGTTCATTGAAGAGGCCGACACGAGTCAGTAGACGCGCTGGGCCAGCATTATCTCGGAGCCACGTTCCAGTATACTCACACATGGGGTGCGACGAGCCATTGTAGGCCTGCTGGCTGAGCACAACCAGGAGTTGTGAAGCTAGATAGTCATTGACTCTCGGGTCGGGCGTGACGAGTTTCGTGGCACCACCCAGCTTCTCTTGCCACATGTCATGAGCCTGCTCCAGCAATACATCAAGTCCCACGTGCGCAAGAACCGCCAGCGTCTCCTCCTTCAGACCCGCATCATCATCCAGCACAATTGCAATCGGTATCACCAGGTCACCGCCGGCTGGGACTTCTCCGACGGCTACCCTGATGTAGCCATCTGCAGCTTCTACACCCTCAACTCCAGGCAGCGATACTGTGCGGGTCCGTTCCTCCACTTGCTCCACAAGTGAGGCTCCGTCCACCACTTGCGTCCCTGCCGCTCGCAAGCGCAATTCCAGCCCATTCATCGGGGTCTCGCCCGGATTGTGAACTATCGCCAATCGCACCACTGCGCGCCTCGCCGGATCATCAGCATCTCCAATCAGGGGGGCGAAATCCACCGTAATCAAAGTCGCCTTTGATGCCACTGCCCAGGTGATGGCCAACGGCATGGAGGTGAGCTTTCCGGAACCCTCTCTCTTCCATTTGAGGGGTACACCACTTGAACTACCAGCGAGTTCGAGCCAAAGGTCAGAGAAGAAGCGCTCGCCCTTGTGGTAGTACGGCCCATTCATGGAATGCAGTGTGTTGAGCGGAAAAGCCGTGGAGAGCATCGTGAAAACGTGTCCATTGCCAACTGCGTGATCCGGAAGATACCTGAAGTGAGGAGGTTCATCACCGCCCTCTACTTCGAAAGACCATTCCGAGAATTCTTCAGCCACCCAGGGGCGCTGCTCGAACCATGGAGTCCACGGAGGTTGTGGAGACTCTCCGGGCCAATAGCTCGTGGGTTCAGGAAGCTCCATTGAGACATCGGCTGTGTGCAGATCGTCGGTTGCATCAGCTTTGGGAGTGACAACAGTCCCAGTCTGAGGGTCAGAAGCCCCGGATGATGAGGTGCAACCTGGCAAAACCAACATCAAGCAGACCGCCAAGCCCCTTACCATAGTCACACCTCGCCCATGTTGAGGGTCGGGGACAATGTCCCTAGAAATTCGTGGAAAGGGCTGGCCCCGCGGAACCTGACTGGCCGGAGTTGCCCACCGAAGGGCCGCCCGCACCGCCGCCACCACCAACGCCGGGCACAAAGTCGTTGTCGGCCTTGAGGGCTGCCACCGGTGCAATACCGTAGCCATACGCGTAAATACAATAGGAAACCCCGCCACAACCACCACCGCCGCCGCCACCATGACCACCATTACCACCATTGCCACCATTGCCACCGCCACGTGCACACCAGGGCCCAAGATCCTCAAGTCCTCCCGCACCGCCTGCACCACCAACGCCACCGGTACCACCCGACCCGCCAATCGCCCCCGTGCCGCCCTTGCCGCCAACAAACACATTGCCGTCTACTACCGGCACGGTTGCCGGTGAAGATGTGTAATAGAGGAAGAGCCCCAATGAGCCCCCACCCCCACTGCCCCCGGCACCACCGGTGCCAGCGCAAGAGCCGGCGCCCCCGCCACCCCCCGTCCCGCCGATTTGCTCAGTGCATCCGAAGATGAAGTTAGCTACATCGACCCCACCACCAGCACCGCCACCGCCGCCGCCACCACCGTGGTTGCCCTGGGCGCCGGCCGCTCCAGTCTGGGGTTGCCAGAGTCCACCGACAACAGAACCGCCGCTGAGGCTGCAACCCTGGCCAGCGCCACCGTGGTTGCCATCGTCACCGTGGACTCCGTCATAGCCATCCATAGGGTTCGTCTCGGTGGGCACAGAGCAGGAGTTGCAGCTACTCTGGAAGATAGCATCGTAGCCCGCGTTTCCGCCATTGCCCCCTGTCCCCCCCGGCCCCGAACCGTTGCTTCCCTTCTCACCACTCTTCGGCGCGCTGCTGAAGGCTGGACAGTAACTCCCTCCTCCTTTGCCCCCAGTGACACTTGTACCGCCACAACTCTTACTGCCGCCACTCCCGCCAGCGGATTTCTGATTTCCCGTGCAGCTTGCATTTGAGTAGAGATAGGCCTTGGCGCCGCCATTGCCATCGATACCACTCTGGCCGTCCTGCCCGCCACTGCCTGGTGTACCGTTGGCCCCGTCACCGCTGTAGACATGACAGTTACGGATGGTCAGGGCATCGTCACAATCCCGCACATAAAGCGCGTAGCTGCTCTTGCCAGCCTCATCCACATCGTGGCCAAAGATGGAGAAGCCATCGAGCACCGCTCCTGTATTCTTGATGCCAGATGCAGTTACCGCACCAGGCTGCAAGAGCGTGGGGGCCTTGCCCATAATAACGGTCTCATAGAGGAGCACATGGCGCACCTTGAAGTCAGAGCTGTAGCCACCATAAAGGCCTACCCCATCCTTGAGCACCACCGACTCAGCATAAACGCCGGTTGCCACATAGACGTCTCGTCGATTGGTGGCGAGCGCCTTATCTACGGCCGCATTGACCGTCAGCATGGGTGCGTCGATGGTACCTCCCGCACCGTCATTGCCGTTTTTGGCGACGAAGACCGCGTTGCTGATTTCACCGTCAACGCCATCACAGTTCTGGTCTGCTCCGTCGGGCAGGTCCTCGCCAGCCTGAAAGAGACATTCACAGCCGTCAGCCGGGTTGCTATTGACGTCAGAGTAGTTCAGGTTGCACTCCATCTTACAGTCAGGGATCGCCTTGTCGGTGTTACAAATCCCCGCCGCGTTGGGCAAATTGAGCGCCGTACAGTTGTTGCCACACTGACCGCAGTTCTGGTCCGTAACGTATCGACCCTGGTCATCGACGAAGGGATCGTCTGAAATACCGTTGCAATCATTATCTGCCGCATCACAAATCTCATCTGGGAGATCACAATCGGACCAGCCATTGAGACCGCAAAACTGGAGACCGTAGCAAGTGATGCTTGGTTCACCAGGCTCCGGCTCGAGGGGCCAACTGGCTAGACAGGACTTGCTGAGGTCAAGGTTGTCCCCGGTGCAGGTACAGGAGTTTGTGTCTGGCATGCACTGGAAGGAATCCTCGAAGGGCGTACACGAGTATCCCGCCGGACAATCGTCACCTTCGCCACAGGACTTGGCACAAAACTGCCCATCGGCGAGGGTAACGCACTTGGCCCCCTCGAAGAGACAGTTGTCGTCGGTGGTGCAGGGCTCACAGAGACTCGCAGTATTGGGAATGCACTGATAGTCGTTGAGCTTGAAAAAGCCGGCATCGCAGATATCGACCACGCAGTTTGGGACGGCCTTGGTGGTATCGCATTTGGCGGCCGCATTGGGGAATCCCAGGGCACAACTCACCGCGCAAGTACCACAATGCTCGAACGCCACGTATTTGCCGGCCTCGTCGAGGAAGCTCTCATCCACCTCACCATCGCAATCATTGTCCTGGTAGTCGCAACTCTCGGCCTCGGGAACCGGGGCCTGACACACATATCCCAGGGGTCCGAGGCAGGCGGCCATCCCGGCACAGATGCCAAACTCATTTTCAGTTTCGCAAGGTTCGTCAGCCAGTTGCTCATCGATGAGACCATCACAGTCGTTGTCCTTTCCGTCACAACTTTCCGGCACGGGAGTCATTGCCGTGCAGGCGGTCCAGCCCAATTCAGGGTCACACTCGGCATAGCCATAGCAAGTGCCAAACTCATTCTCGTCCTGGCAGGATTTCACTGAACCCTTGTTGTCCGGGAGGCAGTCGCATGAGCCACTATCAGGCCGACAGAGTCCAGTCCCATCCAACTGATCACAACTGAACCCCGGCAGGCAACTGGAATTGTCATCACAGAACATGGCACAGAAATCGGCCCCACCAATGTCCACACACCGGCCTCCGCCACATTGCTCATCGAGCAGGCAAGGAATGCACTGCTTCTTAGTTTCGGGGACGCAAATGAAGACCAGATCAGCTCCGAAGTTCGGAACCCCTTTGCATTTCCAACCGTCGGGGCAATCCTCTAGACAGGCCTGAGTACAGACGCCGCTAAAGGTCCCTTCAACACAGAACCCTGAAAGGCACTCGTCGTTGCCCTGGCAGGGGCAAGCGAAGCCGTAAGGGGTTTGCGTGCATAATGGATCCGCATCGAGAGTGGCCCCATCCCCGAAGCGTAATTCGCCCCCGCCGAGGTCGAACTCCCATCCGTCGGGTCCTTGCACGGTCTCGGGCCCTCCCTGCTTGTCAGTGCCGAAAGTGATATCATCGCCACCCCCATCCGCGGATGTGCCACTACAGGCGGCAACCATTGCCATCAGCCCCAGGAGAGCTGTAACAGATATCCATCGACTCATGCTTCACCCCTCGTACCAAGTAACCACTCACTCCAGCGAGATTCATATGATAGCGCCTCTAGAATAGAATTGCCAAACCCCCTCGCTTGCAATTGCCGAAGCCGTGCAGTAGATTTCGGGCGGTGGCCCACCGAGAGGCAACCAGGGAGTTCACTTATTATGGATATGGAGTTCATCCAGCAGATCATACTGGTTCTCGTGCCAATGTTGCTCTGCTTGTCCGTTCACGAATACGCCCACGCTCTGTCCGCATGGTGGCTCGGAGATGACACCGCTTCCCGGCAGGGTCGAATGACTCTCAATCCGATTTCTCACATCGACATCTTCGGCACATTGCTGCTACCGATTCTCTTCGTCATCTCCCAAAGTTCCTTCTTCTTCGGTTGGGCCAAGCCAGTCCCGGTCAATCCTGTCCGCTTCACGAGACACTTCAAGGGCAAACGAGTTACCATGGCCACCGGTATGATGATTACAGCCGCCGCTGGCCCAGCCTCAAATCTCGTCTTTGGCTTTCTGGCCGCTTTGCTGCTCAAGTTTTCGGTCACCATGGGAATCAGCGACGGCCCGGTGTTCACGCTTCTTCTGCGTCTCCTGCAGATCAACTACATCCTGGCCATTTTCAACCTGCTACCATTACCGCCCCTTGACGGCTCCAAAGTTCTTGCAGGCGTCTTGCCTCGGCACCTGACGAGGCATCTGGATTATTTGGAGCGAAATACATTTGTGGCGTTCATCATCCTCATCGCCCTACTGCAAACCGGTGTACTCTCCATGGTCATGGGTCCAGTCTTCGGATGGCTCGTGAGTGGTACCCTGACCGTAGTTGGCCTCAACTAGGAAAATTGCCATGTCCTCCATTTCGAAGCAGGATCGCACTATGACAGAGGTGTGCACTGACCACCTCCGGAGGGACCATTAGCGACCAGGTAACTGAGCGCCTGCAGAAGTACCTTGCCCGATGCGGGATCTGCTCTCGCCGAGAAGGGGAGCGAATCGTGGCGGCGGGGCGAGTCCAGGTCAATGGAGTCGTCGTCGACCATCCCGGTACACCGGTACGCCCAGGCATAGATAGGGTCGAAGTGGACGGTCAGGAAGTGACCATCGAGAAGCTGCGCTACATCCTCTTTCACAAGCCCACCGGCTGCGTAACAACTCGACGTGACCCCGAGGGCCGCCCGACCGTCTTTGACCTTCTCCCCCTGGAACTCCATCATCTCCAGTACGTCGGTCGCCTCGACTTGACTACTACCGGAGCGCTACTGCTCACCAATGACGGTCAACTCAGCTACCGACTGACGCGCCCGGAATACAAAGTAGAGAAGACATACGAAGTCAAATTACGCGGTGCTATTAATCCTGCCGTTCTGCGCCGGGCCGAAGCGGGCATCGAAGACCGCGGCGAGCTCCTCAAGGCCAAACGGGCCTACGTAACTCATGAACTGAGCACCAACACGATGGTGGAGGTCGTCCTCACGGAAGGGCGGAACCGTGAGGTACGACGCCTCTTCGAAAGCCAGGGGATCGAGGTTGTCAGACTCTCCCGCATCGCCTTCGCCGGACTGAATCTGATCGGCCTTGAACTCGGTGAATGGCGAGAGTTGACACCGTCGGAGGTAGCACTTCTGATGAGTGCCACAAGAGAGGGCCCGCAATGAGCTTCGCAGTGGCCATCTTTCTGGGCGCGTTCCTCATCTTTCAGGTGCAGCCGTTCCTCGGCAAATACATTCTCCCATGGTTTGGCGGAACCCCCTCGGTATGGTCCACCTGCATGCTCTTCTTTCAGTCCCTCTTGCTGGGCGGCTACCTTTACGCACATCTGGTTGCGACACGGCTTGAACGGCGAACTCAGGCGTTACTCCATAGCGCCGTGCTCGTTTGCGCAGTCGTGGTCCTGATCTACCAATGGTACTCCTGGGGAACACCGGTGCTGCCAAGTGACAGCTTCAAACCCCAGGACTCCAACGACCCGATCTGGCGCCTGCTCTGGCTCCTCGTCGGTTCCGTCGGGCTCCCCTATTTCGTCCTCTCTTCTACCGGCCCTCTGGTCCAATCCTGGTTCAACCGAGTAGAACCAACAAAATCGCCCTATCGCCTCTACACCCTCTCCAATATTGGTTCCTTACTCGCCCTCGTCAGCTATCCCTTCGCCATCGAGCCCCTGCTGAAGCTCAGGTTCCAGGCCGAACTCTGGACTGTCATTTACGCACTCTTCGCGGGGAGCATGGTTTGGATTGCCGTGCTTCTGGTCCGCCGCACGTCCATTGCCAAGGTCTCCTCCCCAGAAGACAGAATGGACGAACCGGGACCTCCGCCGACTCGCACCGACAGGATGCTCTGGCTCGGCTTCGCCGCAGCAGCCTCAGCCATGTTACTGGCAGCTACCAATCAGATCTGCCAGGAGGTTGCGGTCATCCCCTTTCTCTGGATCCTGCCGCTGACGCTCTACCTGCTCTCCTTCATCATCGTCTTCGCCGGGGACAAGTGGTACTCCCGCAAGATCTGGGGGATCCTCTTTCTGGCCGCTACAACCGTGACCTGCCTGGCCCTCTTCGACAGCTTCACCTTGCCCATCATGGGTCAGGTCGCCGTCTATAGCGGGTCACTCTTTTGTCTCTGCATGGTCTGCCACGGAGAAATGGTGCGCTTGAAGCCCCATCCCCACTACCTGACCTCATTTTACCTGCTGATGTCTGCCGGAGGTGCGCTGGGTGGTGCATTTGTGAGCCTCATCGCACCGGTAGTCTTCGTCGGGTTCTGGGAACTGCATATTTCTATCTGGCTCGCCTGGGCCCTCTTCCTGGTGGTTATCCTGCGCACCGATTCCACCTGGATCAATCAGCCGGGGATTGCCGCACTCAAGAAAGCCATGGTGGGAATGCTGGTCCTCCTCGCCGCGGTACTCTACGGTCACACCCGCTACGCCAACGACGACGCGCTCTTCTGTGAGCGGAGTTTCTACGGTGTCCTCAGGGTGCGCAACATGGGCGCGTGGACCGAAGACGGCAAGGCACTCAAACTCTCCCATGGAGCAATTGTCCACGGCTTCCAGTACCTCGCTCCGGAACGACGCCGTGAACCAGTCTCTTACTACGGGCCGGGAAGTGGCATTGCACTCGCCCTGACAGAGTATCCAAAGTGGCTTACTGACAATGGCGACGAGAGACCCTTACGCATTGGCGTGGTTGGCCTCGGGGTCGGGACCCTCGTGGCGTTTGCGGCAGAGGGCGACTACTATCGGTTCTATGAAATCAACCCGTCAGTGACCATGCTCTCAACCGGCCCAATGGCCTACTTCAGCTACCTGCGAGACAGTGACGCCACCATCGATATTGTCGACGGCGATGCCCGTATTTCTATGGAAAGAGAGCTGCTCGCAGGTGAGCCGCAGAGCTTCGATGTACTCGCGGTAGATGCCTTCAGCTCAGATTCAATTCCGGCCCATTTGCTCACTCACGAAGCGCTCAAACTCTACATGAAACACCTCACGGTCAACGGCGTCCTGGCCCTCCACATTTCCAATCGCCACCTCGACCTACGCCCTGTGGTGGCAGGCCTTGCCAGGGAAGAAGGACTTATCTCCAGAATCGTCGAGGCTGACGGCAATGACCGGGGCTGCTGGGGCAGCACGTGGGTCCTGGTCACCGCCAACCAGGAGTTCGCCGCCAGACCGACCATTCTCAACGCTGAAAGCGACGAAGAAGCTGACACCAACGCTGACGTATGGACTGACGACTACAGCAATATCTACCAGATCCTCAATTAATAGCCGCCTGACAGCCAGCCAAATTTCTTGCTTTAACCCCGGGCATTGGGATAAGTCACTGACGAGGCTGTTCTTTATAAAAGAGGGTGGACAGGGATAAGGAGCGCGCATGGAACACGGCCCAAGCAAGAAGAGCAAACTACTTCCAGAGAGTGCCTACCGCAAGCTGAAGGAGGGAGAGTCCTACGAGCCCATCGTCCCAGCCGCGAGCTCCATGCCGGAGGTGACTGCATGGTCGGTGACCTGGGGACTGGCCATGGTCGTTCTCTTCTCCGCTGCGTGCGTCTACATCGCGCTGCGGGCAGGCAACGGCATCGAGGCAGCAATTCCCATTGCCGTCGCGGCAATCTTCTTTGGGCGGATGCGCAAAGCGCGCAGCACGATTCTGGAGAACGTGATCGTCCAGTCCATCGGGCAGGCCTCTGGCGTCGTTGCCGCTGGCTCAGCCTTCGTCATCCCCGCGCTCTACATCAATCAGGTAAACATGGGGGCCGACGCCACACCAATTTACTGGTGGCACATCTTCCTCGCCTGTTTCCTGGGCGGATCCCTTGGTGTGGTCCTGATTATTCCCC